>JAGLPR010000197.1 GCA_023137255.1 Bacteroidales bacterium
CAACAGAATCACACCCTTCATTGCAGGGCAGGGTATCCTCATCTAATGCTGGTGATTCAGTACACTGAGTTATTGTAAACGATGCACTCAAAAGTACCAGGAGAAGCAGCGCTCCTTTGAAATGTAACTTAAGTGTTTTCATAGCTCTTACTTTTATAACATATATATTTATCTATATATGTAGATACAAATCTCGGGAATATCTGAAAACCTGGTGTATGAAATACCGGGAATATGTTACAAAATCACGGCCTAGTATAGTTTATCAATGGGCTTCTTGGAGGAGCGGTCGCTCTCCTTATACTCACTTACTGTCATACCAGTGATATTTTTGAACTGGCTGGAGAGATACTGGACACTGCTGTAGTCCATCATATAGGCAATCTCGCTCAGGGTGAACTCATCCTGGTCGATCAGCTCCTTGATCCGCTCAATCTTATTCAGAATGATATATTTTTCCAGGGTGATCTGCTCATGGTTAGAGAAGATCCTGGACAGGTAGGAATAGGACAATCCTGTTTTTTCAACCAGGTACTCCGATTTCCTGACCATGGAATCCACGTTGTTCATGTGGTGAACCAGCTCGATGATAGACAGTTTTATCTCCTCCACAAGCTGGCTGTCCCGCGATACCACCAGGTCGCTTCCAAGATTCACCAGCACTTCCCTGATATCTTTCAGACCGATCTTATCCTCTTCAAAACTGATGGTGGCCTTCCCCAGGCTAATTTCGTCCACAACAATTCCTGCCCTCTCCAGATCCTCCCGGATTACCCGGAGACAGCACTGGCAAACCATGTTCTTAATATAGATGGTAATGCGTTTCAACCCGCTGAATTTAGGAAATAGAGCGCAGAGAATCAACAAAACTGCTAAAACCCGTTGTTTTCCTGACCTTTTTGAAGAAATTCCGTAACATAATAGCCGAAAAATATACATGCCAGAACATAAATAATCCCCATTTTTACGTTCTAAAACAGTAAAACCATATATGATGCACATCAAATCAAACATCGCCCTGAGCAATACCGGGTTTGTTTTTAATCCGACCACAGGCGATTCTTACACCATCAACCAGGTGGGCCAGGAGATCCTGGGGTACCTCGGTGAGAAAAAATCGCTGGAGGAGATCACCTCGCTGATGACCTCAACCTACGATATCGATCCTCCCAGTTTTGAAAAATACTATTTCGACTTCATCAGCATGCTGAGGCAGTTTGAACTTCTTGACGAGGAATATGAGAACTAAGATTACAGTGGCCCTCACGGGATTGAACAATACGGATAATCCTGGTCCCGGTGTCCCGGTAATCCGGGGCATCCGCGAGTCTGATATTTTTGAACCAAGGATTCTGGGTCTGGCATACGAAAACCTGGAACCAGGCATCTATATGGATGGAGTGGTGGACAAGACCTACCAGGTCCCCTATCCTTCGGAGGGTTCTGATATCCTGGTGAATCGGATTCTGGAGATCCATAAAAAGGATCCCATCGATGTGCTGATCCCCAATTTTGACGCTGAACTTTATGCGTTTATGCGATCGGAGAAGCTATTGGAAGAGGCCGGTATCAGTACCTTTTTGCCCACTCTGGAGCAGTTCGAAGAGCGGCATAAGTCCAATCTTCCCGATTTCGGAAAGAAGTATGACCTGGAAGTTCCTTTCAGCAAAACCATCTCACGGATCGACGAAATCGAAAAGCTGAAAGAGGAATTTGAGTATCCCCTGATGGTAAAGGGCAAGTTTTACGATGCTTACCTGGCCTATAACGAAGAACAGGTAAGGATGCACTTTAACAAGATCAGTGCAAAATGGGGCGTTCCCGTAATTATCCAGGAGTTTATCAAAGGGACCGAAGTCAATGTGGTGGCTCTTGGAGACGGTGAGGGCAATACCATCGGGGCTGTGCCCATGCGTAAACAGTACATCACCGACAAAGGTAAGGCATGGTCAGGGATCACCCTGGATGATCAGAAAATGCTTGATCTGACCTACAGGATCATCAGGGCCATGAAATGGCGGGGAGGCATGGAGCTGGAACTGGTTAAATCGCACAAAAACGAACTCTACATTATCGAAATAAATCCCCGCATTCCAGCCTGGGTTTACCTGGCTGTGGGAGCCGGACAAAACATGCCTGAAGCACTGGTTAAGCTGGCCCTTGGAATGGAGGTAAAACCTTTCGAAGATTACCAGGTAGGTACGATGTTTATCCGTTACTCCTATGATTTGATTACCAATGTGAAAGAATTTGAAAAACTCTCCACCCTTGGAGAACTATAATATTTATTACCATGGAAAAGAAGCGTTTTGAAAGACCGTTTATAAAGAAACTCCAGGCAGGGATGCCCAGCAAATTCGGCATGAAATCTCAGGCAACGCCTGTTACTCATATTGATAATGTTCCTGTACCGGAGCTCCTGGCAGAATACGGATCTCCCCTCTATGTCATTTCTGAGAAGACCATACGTGACAAGTACAAAAAGGCCAGTCATGCATTTACCACACGCTATCCAAAGGTGCAATTTGCCTGGTCCTATAAAACCAATTACCTGGATGCTGTTTGCCGGGTTTTTCACCAGGAGGGATCCTGGGCCGAAGTGGTATCTGGATTTGAATATGATAAAGCCCTTCAGAACGGGGTGAAGGGCAGCCAGATTATCTTCAATGGCCCCGACAAAAACGATGAGGACCTGAAAAAGGCCATTGAAAATGATTCGCTGATCCACATCGACCATTTCGATGAAATGTACTCCATCATAGCGATCTCGGAGCATTCCGGGAAACGGCCCAAAGTTGCCATCCGGGTGAATATGGATACCGGGGTGTACCCCATGTGGGACCGCTTTGGATTCAACTATGAAAACGGGGACGCGTGGGATGCCATCAACCGGATCATGATCAATGAAAAGCTTGAGCTGGTAGGCCTTCATACCCACATTGGCACCTACATGCTCACCTCCGATGCCTATAAGGTAGCCGCAGGAAAACTGGCCGACCTGGCTTACGGAATCGAGCGAAAATATGGGGTAAATATCAAATACATTGATCTGGGTGGTGGCTTTGCCTCGCAAAACACCCTGAAAGGGGCCTACTACCCTGGATCTGATACAGTACCCTCCCTGGATGAATATGCCGAAGCCATCTCCTCCGCCATTCTTAATTCAGAGTTAAATCCACGCAATCTGCCCACCCTGATCCTTGAAAGCGGAAGGGCCCTGATCGATGATGCCGGGTATCTGCTGGGGACAGTCATTGCCAATAAACGTCTTTCCAACGGAAACCGGGCCACCATTGTGGATGTGGGTATCAACCTGCTATTCACCTCGTTCTGGTACGAACACGAAGTGTATCCTGCCGCGCCGGTATCTGAACACATGGAAGAAACCACCATTTATGGACCCCTCTGCATGAACATCGATGTGTTAAGGGAAGCCATTGCTTTCCCCTTGTTGAAAAAGGGCGACCAGTTTGTAATCAAACGGATCGGGGCCTATAACATGACCCAGTGGATGCAGTTTATTACCCTTCGCCCCAATGTGGTCCTGATTGATACAAACGGGAAAGTGCACATAATCAGGAAGGAAGAAAACATGGAACTGATCCGTCAGCAGGAGGTGGTTCCCGATCACCTCAAATGAAACTCAGTAACGATATAAAGCTCTTCCTGAAGGCCATCCCCAACAGTTATGGTCAGGTCTTCTTTTCGGATCAGAGAATGTTTGCCGTCATCCTGATGGTCATCACCTTCTTTGATTTCTATGCCGGTTTACTGGGTTTTCTTTCTGTATTGACCACCAACCTTACAGGATTTCTGCTGGGATTTGACAGGAAAACAATCTCAAAAGGGGTATTCGGTTTCAATAGTTTGCTTGTGGGACTGGGACTGGGGATCTATTTTAAACCCGATATCTACCTGCTCCTTATAATCATCATCGGAGCCATACTGACCCTCTTTATTGCAGTATCACTTCAGGGTGTCATTGGGAAATATGCACTCCCCTTCCTTTCAATTCCGTTTCTCCTGTCGATCTGGATCCTAACCCTGGCCACCAAAGAGTTTGCGGCGCTTGGCATCAGCGAAAGGGGGATCTATACATTCAACGACCTCTATACCATCGGCGGGGATCCCCTGGTAAGGATCTATGAATGGGGGAACAATCTTCAACTGCCCAGGTCCCTCAGGATCTATTTTATATCCCTCGGGGCGATCCTGTTCCAGTACAACCTGCTTTCGGGAGTCCTCCTCGCCCTGGGTTTATTGCTCTTTTCCAGAATCTCGTTTTCACTTTCACTCATTGGATTCTATACAGCCTATCTTTTTTACGAAGTTATCGGGGCAAACATTTCTGAACTGAGTTATAGTTACATTGGGTTTAACTACATCCTCACATCAATCGCTGTAGGCGGATTCTTTATTATCCCATCAAAACGATCCTACCTGTGGGTGGTCCTGCTGATCCCTATGGTGGCCATGATCACCATCAGCCTTTCAAAGGTTTTTGCCATCTTCAGCCTACCCATCTATTCACTTCCCTTCAACCTGGTGGTACTGCTGTTCCTCTATGCACTGAAATTCAGGATAAAATCTTCTACATCCCTTTCAGAGGTACTTATTCAGCACAACTCCCCGGAAAAGAACCTCTATGCATTTCATAACGATGTAATCCGATTCAGGCACTTTGATAATGAAGCCATTAAACTGCCGTTCCTGGGAAACTGGACTGTCTCACAGGCCCATGATGGTGAGTATACCCATAAGAACGAATTCAGGCATGCATGGGATTTTGTGATCACCGATACGGAGGAGAAACAATTTATGGGAAGCGGCGACCTTCTCACGGACTACTATTGTTACGATAAGAGGGTCCTTGCCCCGGCCGAAGGCACCATCGAACTGGTGGTGGACCGCATCGCCGATAATACAGTAGGTGAAGTGAACCTGAAAGAGAACTGGGGAAATACGGTGATCATCAGACATGACAATCACATTTATACTTCCCTGAGCCACCTGAAGGAGGGATCCATCAAGGTAAAAGAGGGAGATTCGGTAAAAGAGGGAGATGAGATAGGAAGATGCGGAAATTCGGGACGTTCCCCATACCCCCACCTCCACTTCCAGGTGCAGGTAACCCCCTACATTGGATCGGTTACAATGGAATACCCCATCAGCTATCATATTCTTCACGGGAAAGAGGGATTCGGTCTGAAAACCTTTGAATACCCGGGCAAGGGGGACCTTGTATCGAATATTGAAAGAAATGAGCTTTTGTACCAGGCATTTCATTTTATCCCCGGGAAACGGTACCACTGGGAGGTAGAAATGAACGGAGAAAAAACAGAAGCGGTCTGGGAAGTGAATACGGATCCTTACAACAATTCCTATATAAAATGCCATGAAACCGGTGCCATGGCCTACTTTATCAACGACGGGAACATGATGTACTTCACCCATTATTCCGGTTGTAAGAAATGTTTCCTCTACTACTTTTTCCTTGCCACATTCCAGGTCCAGTTGGGATATTACCAGGACCTGTCCATTCATGACCGGTATCCCCTGAACCTGATTTTCAGCCATCCTCTTCTGGGCCTTCAGGACCTTGTGGCCCCATTCTGGAAATTCCTCAGGTCAGATTACCAGTGTAAATACGACTGGATTGACAGCGATATGTCTCCCTCAGAAATAAAGCTGGTATCCTCTGCGCGGAACAGTATGGCAGGGAAAACCCTGCAAAAGTTCAATTTCACACTTCATATAGATGAAAAAGGAATCCGGCAGCTGGTGGTCGACTCCCGGAACCTTCAACTGAAAGCTACATGCAAAGACTGATTACTACCATATGGCTTTCCCTTGTGATCCTCTCCTGGGCCAATGCACAGGAAAGTGAGCAGGAAAGTGCAGACTTCAAGCGGATCAACACAGAGACTTACCGATTTTATATGGAACAGAAATGGGACAGTCTGATTGATGTGGGGAAGGAAGGTCTCAGAACGGATATAGATTACTATTACCTCAGGATGAGAATGGGTGTAGCCTGGTTCGGTAAGAAGAATTATCGCAAAGCGAGCCGCCATTATACAGCTGCACTGAAGCAGAACCAGGGGGATCCACTGGCGCTTGAATCCCTCTATTATTCCAGGCTCTATTCGGGTCAATATGAACAAGCCAGGGTTATCAGGAAGCAGTTTAGGAGCGATCTTGCGATGAAATTACCAACTTCAGAAGGCCGGTTCTTCCACCAGGTCTCGGCCGAATACCTTTACAACAAAGGAGTAGATGATGGTATGTTTGAAAATACAGCAGAACTCTATCCTTCAGGGATTGCCGGGGTACAATATACCACCAGGCACTACTCCAATGCCTCCCTCTCAGTGGTCAACAACCTTGCCCCGGGAGTACTTCTTACTCATGCCTATAATTATCTTTCAAAATCCAATCACTATTTCTACAACGACGGGTTGACCGGAGTTATTCATCCCGATCAACGGGTAAGCCAGCATCAATACTATCTTTCTCCCCAGTTCACCACACAATCAGGTTATACATTCAAGCCCATGGTTCATATTCTGGGTATACGCTACCAGGCTGCGTATGAATCCTCGATGGGATTCCAGGGAGGAACTCAATGGCTTATGGGATCTGTGAAAGAAACTGATATTGTAACCGGGTTGAGTTTTAAGAAAAACGTGGGCCCGGTCGACCTGCACCTGGGAGGCTGGTACGGCGCATTGAACAACGCAGAGCAGTTCCAGGGAAGGGCAGGTTTTACCTGGTTCCCCCTGGGAAACCTCAACCTTTATGCGGGCGGTTTTTTTAACAGCCAGTATGAAATCATTCCGGACAGAAAAAAGGTTGTCAGGCTCATCCCTGAAATGATGTTTGGCTTTGCCATATCGGGAAAAGTATGGTTTGACCTGAATGGTGTTATGGGCGATATGACCAATTACCTTGAAAACAATGGAATGATTGTCTATAACAGTTTTTCTGAAGTCATCGATAAAAAAGTCCGGTTTTCGGTCACAATCCCGGTTACTCAGAACGGATCGTTGCTTTACCTGGGCGGTGTATGGACCTCGCATTATAGCGAATTCTATCCCCTGGATACCGGCATTGCCGTTATTCCCACACCAATTACATACAACTCATTTTCAATTTACGGAGGAATATCATGGAAGTTTTAAAACATACCCGGCAGCTGCTTGTTTTCAGCCTGCTTATCACTGCCATTGCGGTTTCGGGTCAGAATTTCAAAGAGACAAAAGAAGCTTTTCAGCAAAGTTACATCCGGGAGGCCACCGGTAATGTAAGCGATGCCATCAACAGCTTGAAGGAGGTGTACAATGAAAAATCGTACGAGATCAATCTTCGGCTGGGCTGGTTGAGTTACCAGTCAGGCAATTTTACTGAAGCGATGGCCTATTACAACAAAGCCATCAACCTGATGCCTTACGCCATCGAACCCAGATTCGGGATCGTCCTTCCCGGTGCCGCAGTTGGCAACTGGTCCCTGGTCATAACACAATATGAAAAAATCCTGGAAATAAATCCGAACAATTCGGTTGCCATGCACAGGCTGGGACTAATTTATTATGGAAAGGAGGATTATGAAACTGCCAGGAAATACTTCAGCAAGGTGGTCAACCTTTATCCTTTCGATTACGATGCCCTGAATATGCTGGGATGGACCTACTTTAAGCTCAACAATTTCAGAGAATCCAAGGTGCTATTTCAGAAAGCCTTGTTGCATACCCCGGCCGGGACATCAGCCACGGAAGGGTTGGATTTGCTGAATTAACCATAGCCCCGGCCATTTCCCATTAAAATTCATAACTGACTCCGGCCTGAAAGTTAATGGGATTTCCTGGGGTAAAATGTAGCTCCGAAACGGGCAGAGTTTCATTATAAAGCCTCGACTCGGTATCAAACTGGGCTTCATTCCAGGTGGCATTCAACAGATTTTCGATCTGGGAAAAAATTCTGAATCCTTTAAACCGGTAAGCCAGAATCAGGTTGACAATGCCATATCCTGTAGCCACGATGCTGTTATCCTCATTGGCTGGTCTGTCCCCAATATATCGGTAACGGGCCGATCCTTCAATCCCCGACGGGTGTAGAAAATTGAGTCCCCCCTGTGAACTGAGCCTGGGGGCAAGAGGAATGTAGTTGGCTCCATCCGATTCATGAAGGTACCTCCCATCTGAAAAATTCAGATCCAGGTCGGCCCATATCCATTTTGCCAGTTGCAGGCGCAACTCTGTATCAAGACCTATCCTGCGGGTCTCCCCGCTTATTTCAGTCGTTCCTTCATCGCCAATAAACACAAGTTCCTCCTCCAGGTGAAGATACCAGCCTGCAACACTGAGCAGGATCCTCTCACCCGGTGTGATCCTAAGACCAAGCTCTGCTCCGGTGGCCCTGGGCAAAGTGGTGATATCAGCGAATTCCGGATCCAGGTTTTTCCCGGACAGAATCACATCCCTTGCGTCGTTTGAGTGAAACCCTAATCCCCCGTTCAGATATATATCCAGATCTTCTAAGGGACTCAGCACCATATTCAACTTCGGACTTAACATGGCCGATTGGGCATATCCTGAACCATGTGGCAATCCGTTATCGGGAAAACCATCATAATCAAGATGGTCCCTTACATCAAAGGTGAAATAATCTCCCCTGATTCCCAGCTGAATTTTGAAGATCCGACCAAACACCAGGTCCTCTTCAAGCCAGAAAGCTATGTTCTTTTCACTTACGGAATGATCTGTCATGGGAGACATCCTGTTCCGGTCCGGACTTTTCCAAAGGCTCAGGTCAATGTTATCGCCACGATAAGTAGCCCCAATCCTTGTAAAGGTTCGTACAATCCCCAGTGGTTTGTAGAAACTGTACCGTGCATTAATTCCATGAATGTTACGATGATCTGTCTGTTCAATCATATCACCGTCTATCGGATCATTGAGCCAGTAGGTAAAATTGGAATAGAGTCTGAAATCGTAAGTGCTTATAAAGGCCTGGATCTGAAAATCATGCTCATAACCCTCCATAAAATGGTAATCCACTGCTACGTTGTACCTTCCGGTCACTCCCCCTTCGAGGGGGTCAATGGATCCCCAGCGTGTGATCTGTCCATTATCAATGGCCCTCCGAGGAATCTGCCCCGAAGCATTCCATGCTGAAGAGAATGCTCCCATAACCAGTCCGAGTTCACTTTTTGGGGTAAGATGGGTATGGAACTTCCCAAACAGGTTAGCCCTTTGAAAACCCTGTGGATTTTCAACCGCTCCATCAGTATAATAATACTGACCTGCAATATATGCGCTCTGGTGATCGCCGCTTGTGGGAATTTTTAATACGGTGGTGGCCCTGGCCGTGTTGAACATTCCGCCTTCCATCTTTACCAGGTTCTTATCCGGATGGTCGGTGGTGGTCATATTTACCGATCCGGCTGTAGCGAAATTTCCGTAGCGGGCAAAATAGGGTCCTTTATTGACTTCCAGGTTTTCAATAATCTCAGGAATAATAAAATGCAGATCGGCGTATCCCTGACCATGTCCGTGGGTAACCATATTGACAGGCAGACCATCCACATGGATGGCTACATCCGTTCCATGATCCGCATCAAAACCACGCATAAAGATCTGCTCTGCCTTTCCCCCTCCTGCATGTTGTGCAATGACCAGTCCCGGCACAAGTTGAAGCAGGTCCTGACTTGATTTTACAGGTTTTAATAACAGGTCATAATCCCTGATGGCTTTAGAAGAAGCCGCTGATACGGGGCGACGGGCCTCTATGGTTACAGCAGAAAGGTCAACGCTGCCAGGCAATAAGCTCACATCAAATACAACCTCCTCACCGTCCTGGAAATCCAATTCGACTTCCCGGGTTTCAAAGCCTATATAAGAAAATATCAGGGTCTGCCTGCCGGTAGGAATATCTTCGAGACAGTACTTGCCATGCAATCCGGTAATGGTACCGTGTCCTGAACCTGCTAATACTACATTTACTCCCTGCATGCCCTCCTGATTTTCAGCGGAATTTGCACTCCCTCTCAGTGTGGCAGTCTGGGCATAGGAGTTGAAAAAGAAGGCCAGTAAGAAGAGGACGATTGGGGTGCGCTTTCTCATCCTTAAAAGATTAAAACGTGTTACGTTTATTAATTATCGTGTTACTCTATATCAAAGATAATAATTTACTACAAATTGGAAGGTATCTAAAAGGTAATTCTGCTCCTGGCTAAAAAGATCAGGACCGGGAGACCTGTAAACCGGTTTCAGAAATAGCGAAGTCTACAAACCTGGCTCTCGGATTGGGAGGAGTTGCCTCCAGTGTCCTTTTAGCCTTCAATGCAGCTTCGGCCGATTTAGCAAACATCAATAAATATCCGCCTCCGCCTGCGCCCAACAGCTTATAGCCCAGGAGATAGTCATCCACCCGTCTTGTGATCTCCCGGATCACTGGCGGATTGGTACCTTCATCCAGTTGCTGGTTTAGTGCCCAGCTTATGGCCACTTTCTCTGCCAGACCCTGGTAATCATTGGCCAGGATGGTGTCGAAGGTCTCTTTGGCATGAACCTTCATCTCACTGAATATCTCCAGGTGAGAGGATGAGTTCAGGAACATGGCCTTCACAATTTCACCCAGGATGTCCCGGGCTACTCTGGTCACACCTGTATAGTACAACAGCATCATTTCACGCGTTTCGCGGTTAAGGAAGAGCTGTTCGGGCAACCACTTGATTCCAATCTTCTGCCTGATCCCGGGTTCTGTCTCCAGCAGCTTTACCCCGTTGAAAATCCCCCCGAACTGGTCCTGCCAACCACCCCCGGTGGTCAGCATCTGTTCCAGAATCAGTGTACGGTAACTTACCTCGTGTTTATCCCAATTCAGTCCGCAAAAGTCACTCAGTGTACCCAGTACAGTGGCCGCCAGGTTTGAACTGGTTCCCAGGCCCGACCCCTTGGGTATGGCTGCCAGCAGTGTTATCTCAATGCCACATCCAAACTCTTTAAGCTGAGAGGCCAGGTCGGGATGCTTTTTATCTGAGAACCGGGGACCGAAACCTGCAAGTACCAAGGCAGCCTTGGGAATGGAGAATCCGCCTCCCAACTGATCATAATTGTGAAGCTCCTCATAATTTTCTATCTCCAGTTTCTCTCCAAGATCGATGGACCTCAGTACAATTTTCCGCTCTTCCAGAGGCCTGGCATAGACCTGTAAAGGCAGTTGTCCGTTCAGCTCCACCGACAGGTTGACCACCATTCCTCCCTCCATGATGCAAAAAGGAGGGGTGTCGGTCCATCCCCCGGCCAGGTCGAGACGTACCGGGCTCCTTCCCCAGAGGATCTGGTCGTCCAAAAGGTTCCTGACGGGAGTGACCCGATCGGTAAGCAGGGTATTTATCATCTCTTCCCTCAGAATTCCGAAAGCCTCCTTCTCAAACTCCGAGGCCTGCACCCGGTTTCCGTATACCCTGGCACGAAACATGGCATCGTTGATCCTTTTGATCACAGGCTCAACAGAAGAGAGCGCCACTGGCAGTTCCAGTCCCGATTCCCTGTAATCTACCGATGTTTGCTCCAAGTCCAAGAAATAAAAAATACTCTTATGATGGTTGGCTGCCAGTTTTGGAAGAGTCAGGTTCTTCAGTACCTTTCGCTGCTTATAAATGGCATGTGCATCGGCCTGTTCCGTTAGCTCCCTGGCTGAAAGCCTCCCGGCATCGATCCAGAGGGCTGGATCTCCTGTCCGGTTCAGAAGCAGATTAATCATCCCTGAAATTTCCTCTTTCATCACCACCGGGAACAGGGGCAGTTCATAGATGGAGATATCCGGTCCGAAACCTGCTTCCGTGGGTGTAATGTTCCGCTCTTCCATCCATTGAGCCAGCGATCGATTCATCCACTGCACTCTCTCGTCCAGGGTGCCCCGGAACCGATCTTCAAATCCATAGCTCCTGATACAGTATCTGTCCTTGCCAAGGGGAACCAGGTCGAGACAGATGTAAGCCGGAAGATTGAGCTCCCACTGGTTTTCAGGAATGCCTGTAAGAATATGGTGGTGGCTGAGTTTCCATGTTTCCGGGATGTAACTGTTCTCGATCCACAGCATATGGTTTTCACTGCCAAAGCTCACCCTGATATCTGCATTCTGCTGAAAGATGGATGGATGGTGGTCCGATTCCCTGGCATATTTTAAGCGCTGATCGGTGACCCTGTTCTGTAGCCTGAGTGTGGAGCCGATCAGGTCGCTGTTGCTTCCGAAATGGTAGAACTCCCCTTCATGTAATGGAACCAGCTTTACTGATAGTCCAGCCAGTTCAGGGTCTTTGAAACCCGGCTCATCGCCAAATGCTGTGAGCATATCGCTGTACAGATCATAAAACCGTGGCGTACCCCCTGAAAATGCCTGACTCTCTTCGTCCCAGCCCGATTTCTTCATCAGCTTCAGGGTGGTTTCCGCGTTCATCATCACTATCCCTGAATCCATCAGGTAATAATACTCCTGGGCATAATCCCTCAACTCCTCTACCGAAGGCTTCTGCTTTACAAAGGAGAGCTGGTCCTGCTGCTCCCTCCGGCTGAAGAACACCCCATGCTGAGAAGCGACTGCATCCTCGACCCAGATCCCAAACAGAAGGACATCGGCTGCGGGAAGGTTTTGAAACCGGTCCGACGAAAGGAACATCACATCTCCACTGCCGATCAGAACGGAGTAGTTTTCTGGTGCATTCGCAAGAATCCTCTCATAATATGCAGACTGGAAATCGAGCAGTTTCTGGTCCAGGTGCTGACCCTTGGACCAGCGAAACACCGGCATGGGCAACAACGATTTTCCGAAAGGTGCATAGGCCGGCAACCTGCGGCTCTCTCCCCCCGAATGAATCACCATCCGTTGCCCCGATTCCAGCCACGCTTTCAATGAACCCTTAAATCCGGATTTTTGATAGGCTGACCAGAGAATGTGTGCCGTACCTCCCCCCGAGCCTACCTTTTTTCCAGCCGGATCTGAATCACAAAACCAGGTTTCACGATCCCGTTTCTCCAGTTCATGAAAAAGCGGAGGCATTGCGGCAGGCAGGCTAATCAGTCTCTGGATAGACATAGAAGGGTGTTTTCACGTTCAGTTGGTTCGAATACAAAGTTCTTAATTAGTCTCTATTCCTCCACAATAGGAGTCAGCACCATGTTCCGGTAACTCACCTTGCCATGGTCTCCCTGCAACAGGATGGGACCGGGTGAGAACTGGTCGGAGGTCATGGCACCACCTGTCACACCTTCTGCCGGCTGGTTGTCGATAATTTTCTTGCCATTCAGCTTGACGGTCAGATATCTTTTATAGAGCGTGATATCCATCTTCTGCCACTCTCCCGCTGGTTTTTCAGCAGCTTCAGAAGGAGTGATCCTGCTATACAAAGCTCCCATGTTATGAGAATCAAGATCCCTTCCATAGCTGTCCATCACCTGTACTTCGTAGATGCCACGCAGGTAAACCCCGCTGTTGCTTCCCTTGGGTACATTGACCTCCAGGGTCAGATTGAAATCCTCGAAAGTCTCTTTGGTTCGCAGGTTTCCATACTGGATATGTGTCTCGCCCTGTTTCTGTTCAGGATTGTTTACCATCAGACCATCTTTGGCCATCCATCCACTCACAGCACTCTTCTCTGCCAGTTCCCAATTATCCAGGTCCTTTCCGTTAAACAGTTCTACCGGATCCCCGAACATGGACTTTTTTAGCTTAGGAGCTTCCCCAACGGGAGGGATTCTTTTTCCGGTAAAAGAGACCGTTTCGACTCCCAGTCCATCTCTGTTGGGAAAAGATGCCAAACCTTCAATCCTGTCATTGCTGATTTTGGAGATTTCGTACCACTGAACCGGATGTAAGGTCCTGTTGGCCTGACCCTCCTTCTTCTTTGTTACATCCCTTCCATGCACCAGAAGAAGCTGGTCGCCAGTGACCAGTGTGTAATCGATTGGGTAGACACTGCCCCCCCTCCATAGCAGGTCTGCATCGAGATATCCTTTTTCCTGCCTGACCTCCAGCCAGCCGGCATTACTGTTGTCATAGTCGAGGGTAAGGGCCCACATTCCAAGGAAAGGTTCCGCCGACTCCTCCTGTGCAAAAGATTGAATAGATAGTCCACTAAATACTGCGATCAGCAGCATTGCGATCAAATTTCGTGTTTTCATGGTTGTATTGTTTTTAATTCACAGCATTGCTATGAGGGTCAGTAAAGATACTTTTTTGGCCCCAATCTTAAAAAGAATGGAGGAAGGGATGTGAATAAAAAACCTCAGTGGCAGTTACAATTTGTACTAATATTAGAAACTAGAGTTACTCATGTGATAATCTGAAGTACAATCATGAAAAGACGATCGTTCTTGAAGACCTCCTCAGTTGCTGTGGTGGGAGCAGGGGCTCTACGCCCTGAAAAAGCAGAGGCACTCAATAGTGTCGAGTTTGGTGCTACTCCTTCACTCAACGCTTACAGCTTTAAGGATGCACTGCTTCAAGGAAAAATGGGTCTCACACAACTGTTTAAGTTCGCCTCCGAAACCGGATATTCCGCAGTGGACCTGACCGCCTACTTTGTTCCGGGCTATCCGGAGGTCACCGGCGATGAGGTTCTGTATGAGATAAAACGAAAAGCCTTTCGATCAGGAGTCTCCTTTTCAGGCACCGGAGTCAGAAACGATTTTACTGTAAAGGATCCGGAAGAGCTTGCCGGCCAGATTGAACATGTGAAGCAATGGATTGTGGCTGCCTCGAAAATGGGAGCTCCCAACATCAGGGTGTTTGAAGGAAAAAAGGTGCAGAGCGGTATGACAAAGGAGAGAACCCGGAAACAAGTGATCGATGCCTTCAGGGAGTGTGCATTATTTGCCAAGAGATACGGGGTAACCGTAGCTTTTCAGAACAACGGGGGCTTTATTGACACACCCGAAAGTATAATTGATATTGTGAAGGCGGTAAACTCCCAATGGTTCGGATTGATGCTTGACACCTCCAATGTGGCCGGACCCGATCCTTATCCCGGCATTGCCTCTCTGATCCCTTATGCTGTATCCTGGCAGCTTAAGGAACAGGTGCAGTCGGCGCTTGGAACCGAACCTGTCGATCTTAAACGGATGATGGAGCTGATCCGCCAGCACAATTATCATGGCTTTATCCCCATGGAAACCCTGGGTGAAGGCGACCCTGCAAAGAAGGTAAAAACCTTTTACGAGAAATATCAGAATGCCTCACCGAAATAGTAGTAACTTATTGCAATGCAAATTACAGCCAGAATACCATTGCTGATCGTCACAGTTATGCTCCTGCTTGCCATGGCAAATGCTATGGGCCAGGATAAACAATTCAGATACCGGGCGGGAGTTGGATTTGGATTTACTTTTATCCCGTTGGCAGGCAATCTGGGGGATACCGATGCCCGGGGATTATTTGTCCCGTCAGTGAGATTGGATTACTTCATTCACCTGCTCCCCAGGTGGGAAATTGGCTTCATGGGAAATTACGAGCTGGATCACTATATGATTGTGGACCAGCAGATTGAAAGAGATCATGCACTGGGCCTTACCCTGGTGGGCATGTTCAATATCACCGACCACCTGGGTGTTTTTGCCGGAGGCGGGATTGAAATTGAGACCCATCAACACCTGGGTGTATTCAGGCTGGGGACGGAATACTCCATCAATATGCGAAGAAACTGGGTTCTGGTTCCTAAGCTCTACTTCGATTTCAAACAGAATTACGATACCTGGTCCTTTGCGGTAACGATCGCTAAAAAGTTCTGATTTAATAGTCAGGATCCCACCCTTCGGTCAGCTGTGGTTTGTGCCACTCACGGTGGGTATTTGATGCCCTTACCTCTTCGACCGGCTTCCGGTCTTTCTCCTCTAACAGATCCGTGGTTTCTGCCAAAGCGTGCCAGCGTGCTGAAAGTTCCTGAACTATATCCGGATGCTGATCTGCCAGGTCGTGCTGCTCAAACCTGTCCGAGTCCATGTTGTAGAGTTCCCACTGGCTGCCATAAAAACTGACCACCTTCCACTCCCTTTTCCTCAGCGCCCGGCATGAGCCGAACCGGAAATAGAGCTCCTCATGCTGCTCCCGCTCCTCCCCGCTGAACAGGGGGACCAACGATCTGCCCTGTAAAGGCTGCAGGCCTTTCCGTTCCGGGTATTCGGCACCCGAAACCTCCAGGCAGGTGGCCATCACATCGATCAGGTGGCCGGGACTTCTCTCCCACTCTCCCTGGTTAGTAATATGTCCGGGCCAGTGGACAATCAGGGGCGAAGAGATCCCTCCCTCATGCTGTGTCTGTTTGTAGTGTCGCAGTGGAGTATTACCTACCGTGGCCCAGCTGGCATCGTAAAGCAGAAACGATCCTCCCTCCCAGGGTGGAATCTCCAGTTCTCTGCTTCGCTCAAAGGGACACGCCCCGTTGTCGGAACAGATCATGATAAGGGTGTTCCGCATCACTCCTTTCTCCTCCAGGTAATTTACCAGCCGGCCAATGTTCTGGTCCAACCGATCCACCATTCCCGCATATACACTCATGCGAAAGCTTTCAAACTGCTGTTGTTTGGGGGAAAGCGAATCCCACGGGGTCATGTGATCTGGCAAGGGGGGTAATGCCAGGGAGGACTCGAAAATGCCCATCTCCAGCTGCCGACTATACCTCTCCTTCCTGATCCGGTCCCAGCCCGGATCATAGACTCTAAGGTATTTCTCAACCTCCTTCCTGGGTGCCTGGAGGGGATAATGGGGCGCATTGAACGCCACATAATGAAAGAACGGCTTCCCGCTTTCCAGGGCCTCATCCAGGAATTCCATGGAAAAATCCACATTGGCATCAGTGGTATAGAAATCCTTATCAAATTCAGACCACGGTTCCCCATTATATCGAAAAGTATTGTCACCATTAAAGAAGTCGGTGGCCCCGGAGAGGTGACCCCAGTAGCTTTGAAATCCAAAATCGGTGGGCTGCTTATGCAGGTGCCACTTCCCCGCCATGGAGGTAAAATAGCCGGCCGAATCAAGTACCTCCGCAATGGTGGTGGCTCGGGCCAGGCTTTCATCACCAGCCTGGGTACAGTAGAGCCCGGTAAGCAGGGAGACCCGTGATGAGTGGCATTTGGCCGTATTATAGAATTGTGTAAACCGCAATCCGTTTTGAGCCAGTTCATCAATATTCGGGGTTTGGATCTCGCTCCCGTAACATCCAAAATCTGAAAAACCGAGGTCATCCACCATGATCAGCAGGATATTGGGTGGGGTAGTTCCGGATGGATTGCAGGAATGCATCAGAGGAAGAACAATAAGTACCGCAAGCAGTAGGGTGATTGTTGCTCTCATATTCTGTGCACTCTTTTTTCAACAGAGTCATAATGGATCGCCACCTGGTCCCACCTCTTCAAAAGTTTTTGGGCCGATTCGGGAACATAGCAAAGTTCATAATTCTTCCCCTGAAAATCAATGACATCCTTTAAGGCATCAAATGTCATGATGGTAATGAATTCCACTTCATCGTCCAGGTCGCGCCTGAATAGCTCCACACAACGGTAACCCTCAATTTCTTTGGACTCGATCCCCGGAAAGACTTCCTTATGGAGCAATTCCTGATAGGGATCCGCATTTTCGTGGGTGGTCCACCCGTGCCAGATACGTTTTACTGCCATGTTTTCCAGTTTTAAGATTGTATAGAAATACCTCGAATATACACTATCTTCGGTTCAAATTCCTGGGGCGTGAATAAAAAGATCCTCAACCTGGCCATTCCCAACATCATCAGCAACATCTCGATTCCGTTGCTGGGCATTGTGGATATGGCGCTGATGGGGCACCTGGAGTCTGATTCCTACATCGGGGCCATTGCCCTGGGTTCACTGATTTTCAACTTCATTTACTGGGGACTGGGATTCCTGAGGATGGGAACCAGCGGGTTTACCGCACAGGCGTGGGGAAGAAGGGATCTGCCGGAGACCATCCTGGTACTCTCCAGGGCAGCCTTCATAGCCATCGTAACCGGTGCATTATTACTCATGCTTCAGAAGCCCATTGAGATTCTCAGTTTCCTGGTTCTGAAGGGAGAAACCCGTGTGGAGGAGCTGGCCATGGCCTATTTCAGGATCAGGATCTGGGCAGCTCCGGCTGCTTTGGGACAGTTTGCCCTGCTTGGGTTTTTCCTGGGAATGCAGAATGCAAGGCTGCCCATGGTGGTGCTGGTTACCACCAATGTGATCAACATTGGCTGCAGTTACCTTTTTGTAATGAAACTGGGCATGGAGTCCAACGGGGTGGCACTGGGTACGGTGATCGCGCAGTACAGCGGACTCATTCTTGCAATCTTCTTCTTTAAAAGGTATTTCGGGAGGCTGTTCAGGTATTGGTCTCTACAGGCCACCATCAAATGGGAGAAACTGAAACACTTCCTGCTGATCAACAAGGATATTTTTATAAGAACCATGTGTCTTGTGGTGGTCTTTTCCATCTTTACCGCCCGCTCGGCCAGTACAGATGTACAGAATGAAAGTGAAGATACCATCCTGGCTGTGAATTCGCTGCTGATGCAGTTCTTTATGTTCTTCTCCTTCCTGATCGATGGATTTGCCCATGCTTCAGAGGCCCTTACCGGAAAATTCATCGGGGCCAACGACCGGCTTTCACTGAAGCGCTCCATCCGTCTGTTATTTATCTGGGGAACAGGGATCAGCATTGTCTTTACCCTGATCTACCTGTTAGGGGGTAATGTCATTTTCAGGGCGCTGACCAACAATGCGGAGGTGATCGCCAATGCCAGACCTTACTTCTTCTGGGTGGTATTGGTTCCCATGGTTTCCTTTACCGCATTCCTCTGGGATGGCATCTTTATTGGAGCCACCGCCGGTCCTGAAATGCGCAACGCCATGCTGATCTCCACCCTGGTGGTCTTCTTTCCCGCCTACATCCTGGCAGGCTGGTTTATGGGTAACCACGGCCTCTGGCTCGCCTTTATTCTCTTTATGATTGCCCGGGGGGTGACCATGCAGGTAATGTCGGGAAAAGCGGTATACAAAAATATTTCATAACTTGAATTGCACAGCCACTGCTTTCTGTCATGTCGACGGTTCTTGCATACGCTACCGAAAAGCAGGCATATTTCAATCTTTTTATGGAATCGTGCCAGCGCTTTGGAATTGATCCCGTTATCCTGGGTTGGGATGAACGGTGGGAAGGCACATGTAAAAAACTAATCTCCATCTGTGATTATATCAAAGACCGGCCGGCTGACGAGATGGTGCTGTCTGTAGATCCTTTTGACGTGATATTCCTTGCCGGGATGGAGGAGATTGAAGACAAATTCAGGAAACTGGATACTCCTTTTCTCTGTGGTGCCCTAAAACTACGGTCATTTAATGCAAGAATCTACAAGTATGAATTTAACAGGACTTCTCTTCCCGCCCCGGAGAATCCGGGCGGATACAATTTCCTGAATGCCGGCACCTGGATCTCCACCGCCGGATATGCATTCAAGCTTCTGTGCAAAATGACTGAGTTCGACCAACTCAAGGCATGTGATATTGACCAGGAAGTTTTTACAGCCCAATACGTCACAAACAGAACAGTGTTGGATATCGACTGGAAGTGCCAGCTCTTCCAGAACATTCTTTTCTCTAATTTTGTAAGCAGGAGACCCAACCTGGCAGATATACAGTTCTCCGGGGGAAGGATCATAAATAGAACTACGGACTCGACACCCTCCCTGCTGCATGCCTCCGGAAATGTGGTCATGAGAAATATTGCCAGATCGCTGGGATATGCTGCCCACCTGGCCATTCCTGAGAAAGACTTGAAAAACTACTTCAGAAAAGCAAGCTTCCACCTGGGAAAGATCCTATCCTTTACATTAGAGCAGTGGTTTAAGCCTTATTCTCCCTCTTCCGTTCATGTTCGGCGAGCAAGATCTTCCTGAGCCGGATCGATTTTGGGGTCACCTCAACATATTCGTCAACACCCACATATTCAAGGGACTCTTCAAGTGAAAACTTGACAGCAGGTGCAATGGATACCTTGTCATCGGAGCCGGAAGCCCTCATATTGGTAAGCTTTTTAGTCTTGATCACATTGATAACCAGGTCGTCCTGCTTGGTATGTTCACCAATGACCTGTCCGGCATAGATTGGCTCCATGGGATCGATGAAAAAATTACCCCTGTCCTGCAACTTATCAATGGAATAGGCAATGGAGGTACCGGTTTCCATGGCAATCAGAGCTCCGTTGCGTTTGCGCACCAACTCTCCCTTCCACGGCTCATATTCCGAAAAACGGTGTGAAATAACAGCATTCCCTTCAGTGGCAGTCAAAATGGGCTGCCTCAGCCCTATTAATCCCCTGGCCGTGATCTTAAACTCCAGGTTTACTCGATCGTCTTTCTTCTCAATGTTAAGGATATCACCCTTGCGACCGGTTACAATCTCAATCACCTTTCCCGAGAACTCCTCATCCACATTGATGTAGAGGAACTCCACCGGTTCGTGTTTGTATCCGTCAATCTCTTTGATAACCACTTTAGGCTGTCCAAGCTGCAGTTCATATCCCTCCCGGCGCATGGTCTCAATCAAAATGGAAAGATGAAGAATACCCCTGCCATACACAATCAGGCGATCGGGCGAATCGGTATCTTCAACTCGCAGTGCCAGGTTCTTTTCGGTTTCTTTGATCAAGCGGTCCCGCACATGCCTGGAGGTCACGAATTTCCCCTCTTTTCCAAAAAATGGAGAGTTATTGATGGTGAAGAGCATACTCATGGAGGGCTCATCAATGGATATGGGCGGCATCCCTTCAGGATTTTCAAAATCGGAAATGGTATCGCCAATATCAAAATCTTCCAGTCCCAGCACAGCCACAATTTCTCCCGAACCGACCGGTTCCCTGGTTTTCTCTTTGCCCAACCCTTCAAAGATGTAGAGCTCCTTGACAGTGGATTTATGAATCAATTTATTTCGCTGCACAATGGAGACCTGGTCACCCATTTTAATGCTTCCGCGATGAATCTTTCCCACAGCGATCCGACCGGTATATGAGGAGTAATCGAGCGAACTAATTTGCAGTTGCAGGGTTCCCGGATTTTCTTCAGGCGGATCGAAATATTCTACGATGGTATTCAACAGGTGAGTCATGTCATCGCTGGGAGTCTTCCAGTCGGGTCCCATCCAGCCCTCCTTGGAGGAGCCATAAACGGTGGGGTACTCCAGCTGCTCTTCGGTGGCATCCAGGGCAAACATCAGCTCGAAAACCAACTCATTGGTCTCGTCCGGTCTGCAGTTGGGCTTGTCCACTTTGTTGATTACAACGATCACCTTCTTGCCCAGTTCAAGTGCCTTCTGCAGTACAAAACGGGTCTGGGGCATAGGGCCTTCAAAAGCATCCACCAGCAGCAACACGCCGTCGGCCATATTCAGAACCCTCTCCACTTCTCCCCCGAAGTCGGAGTGACCCGGGGTATCGATAATGTTAATTTTGGTCTCTTTGTACCTGACAGAAACGTTTTTCGAAAGGATGGTAATGCCCCGCTCCCGCTCCAGGTCATTGGAATCGAGGATCAGCTCCCCCATCTCCTGATTGTCCCGGAAAAGTTTTACCTGGTGTAAGATGCGGTCTACCATGGTGGTCTTCCCGTGGTCGACGTGTGCGATGATCGCTATGTTTCTTAAATCCATCTTTTATGCCCTCTTTAAATCAGCCGCAAAAGTACAATAATTCAATTACTGTAAAAATTATTGTCGTACATTCGCCAATCAATCTTTGTTTATGGAATTTAAGGAGTTAGGGCTGCCGAAAGATATTCTGAGGGCAGTGACAAAACTGGGGTTCGAAACACCTTCGGAGATCCAGGAGAAGGCCATCCCGATCCTGGCTGCAGGGAAAGAGGACTTTGTGGGGCTGGCCCAGACCGGCACCGGTAAGACTGCTGCTTACGGATTGCCATTGATCCAACATACAAACTTTGAAGACAAACATATCCAGGGGCTGGTCATTTGTCCCACCAGGGAGCTCTGCATGCAGATCACCAGGGACCTGGAGACCTTTTCCGTCTATCAGAATAATCCCAATATTACAGCTGTCTATGGAGGAGCCAGCATCTCTGATCAGATCCGCAAACTAAAAAAAGGGGCCCACATAGTAGTGGCCACGCCCGGCAGGCTGCTCGACCTGATCGACCGGAAAGCAGTTAAACTGAAATCTGTTCAGAGGGTGGTGCTCGACGAAGCAGATGAAATGCTGAACATGGGATTTAAAGAGGATATTGACAACATCCTGAAACAAACCCCGGCCATGAAAAGGGTCTGGCTCTTCTCCGCCACCATGCCCAAAGCAGTCAAACGAATTGCCAACAATTACATGCTTAATCCTGTGGAGATAGTAGTGGGCAAACAAAACAGTGTGGCTGACAATATTGAGCACTGCTATTTCATGATGAAGGAGAGGGACCGCTACGCCGCACTGAAAAGGATCCTGGACTACTTCCCTGATATCTTCGGGCTGATCTTCTGCAGAACCAGGAGAGAAACCGGGCAGATTGCCGATAAGCTGGAAAAAGAGGGATACAATATAGCGGCCCTGCATGGCGACCTTTCACAGGCGCAAAGGGATGCGGCAATGAAAAAGTTCAGGGAAAGAACAGTGAAGGTCCTGGTGGCGACCGATGTGGCGGCCCGGGGCATCGATGTACTGGATATCACCCATGTGATCCATTACAACCTGCCCGATGATATAGAAAACTACACCCACCGCAGCGGCCGCACAGCTCGTGCCGGTCGGTCGGGCAAATCCCTTGCACTGGTAAACACCCGCGAAACCTACAAAATCCGCCAGGTGGAATCACTGCTCCAAACCAAGATCAAACAATCGGTCATTCCTGATTCAGAAGCCATCTGTGAAAAACAGATGTACGCCTTGATGGACAAAATCGTAAGCACCAAGGTGGATGAAGAGGCCATCGATCTCTACTGGCCTGTATTCTATAAGAAGCTAAAAGACATTCCTGCAGAAGAGATTGTATTGAAATTTATCTCCCTGGAGCTCAATGCTTTTCTCGACTACTACAAAGATTCTGAAGATCTGAATGCAAGTCTTGAAAAGAGCACTCCGGGAAAAGGAAAGGGAAAGGAGCGTGGAAGAGAAAGAGGAAGAGAAGGAGGAAGAGAAGGGGGGAAATTCAACCGGAACCTGACTGGTGCTAAGAGACGGTTCTTCATCAGCCTTGGAGAGAAACAGAATCTGAACAAAGGAGCCCTGCTCCGCCTGGTGTGCAGTGAAACCGGGATCGAAAGTTTTCACATGGGGCGCATTGATATCCACTCCCGTCACGCTTTTTTCGAGGTAGATAAGCTTATGTCGAATCAAATACTACCCAAGATCAAAGAGGGTGTTTATGAAGGTAAATCCTTTGAAGTAACTCCCGCCCAAGGGGGTGAAAATGAAAAAAACAAGGGGAAAAAGAAAAAGAGATAGGTCCTGCCATCTTCTACAACCACCCCCAGCCCTTTTATAGTTCAGATGTTTTTAAGATCTTAGTGAAATTGATTATGCAATTCCTGCCATGAAAACCGGGTTCATACCATATATGCTGATGATGCTCCTGATCTCTGCCCTTCCAGCAAGGTC
>JAGLPR010000198.1 GCA_023137255.1 Bacteroidales bacterium
AGTATCCTTTTTCAAGACTGGAAGGAGTGATCAGTTATGATCATCAGCAAGACGATTTTATTGATTTTTTCTACTCCCAAAGCATCATCCCTCACAAGTTTTCACAGATTGGACCCTGCATGCAAAAGGGAGATCTTAATAATGATGGGTTGGAAGATATTATAGTAGGTGCTACAAACACATTGCCAACCCACGTTTTTTTACGAGATAGTAACAGGTTTGTAGAAACTGAAATAGAAGGCTTAAGCACTCGAAAAGGGTTTTCCGAATCAGACTTTGCCATCGTGGATGTAGATCAGGATGGTGACAATGATGTCATTGCACTTGCAGGAGGTTATGAGAACGAGGAAGAGAAGTACATTCACTATCTATATAAAAACACCAATGGCTCCTTTTCAAGGACTGCACTTCCCACATCTTCATTTCCGGCAGCTGTGGTGAAGGCGTCTGATTTTGATCATGATGGTGATATGGACCTCTTTATTGGGGCGAGAATAGGATTGGAAATATTCCCGTTTGCCGCAAATTCATGGCTCCTGATAAATGATAATGGAACATTTAAGCCTGAGAACACCCTGAATTTCTATTTAGGGATGGTAACTGATGCAATTTGGAGTGATTATGATGGTGACGGTTGGGATGATCTCCTTATTACTCGTGAATGGAACTCCATTGCTGCTGGAGATTTTGATCTGGATGGAGATAACGATTATATCATTGGGAACCTTGGAGAAAATCACCGCTTTACAGTGAGTGATCAATACCCGATGAGAATTTATGCACTCGATATGGATTTGAATGGAACATTGGATCCAATATCAACCGGATACTGGAAAGATCCGAATGAAGTTATGAGAGAGTTCCCCATCCATTATTTCGACGACTTGATGGTTCAGTCCCCATATTTTCTAAAGAACTTAGATGATTATACATCCTTCAGTTATGCCACCATTAACGAGATCCTGGACTCTACCATGATGAAAAGAGTTGATTATACCCTTCATACCAATACAAGCTCCAGCTATATTTTATGGAATCACAGAGATAAGTTCGAGTGGGAAAAACTACCTGATATGGCCCAGGTATCACCCATTAAAAAAATGGTTGTGCATGATTTTAACAACGATAATTATCCGGACGTCCTCTTAGCAGGCAATGATCATACCCATGATATCAGCACGGGATACTATGATGCCAACAAGGGGATTTTGCTTTTGAGTAAGAATCAGCGACCACTAAATGATTTAAGATCTCCTTCTCAAACCGGACTTATGCTCCATGGAATGGTTGAGTCCTTGCTCTTTATGGAGGGCGATACCCCACTTATAGTAGCAGGATTTAATAGGGATAAGGCAAGCGTTTTCTCAGTGACAAATTCCATTGAGAACTAGGAGCCAGCTTCCACTGCCAATACTACTCTTATAAACTCCAACCTTCCCTGTAACTACGCATCACAAATTTGTTGGCTGGATCGAAGTTGGTGATAAGCATATTTTTTGCATCCCAGAGCAACTTCTTTCGGCCAGGATAGGACGAATTTCCGGATTCGCTGGTTTCGTATTGGTAGCTGCGAATGGCCAGGTTGCCCATTAAGACGGCTTCTGTAAAGGGTCCGGCATATTCGAATTTTGAACTCAGGTCAGATTCCCCATATCCTTTCATGCAGGCTTCCACCCAGGCCACATAGTGTCCCTCGGGTACACGTTTTTCAGTTTTTGGGACCTTCTCAATATCAGGCATGAGGGTGTTTGGTAAAAGCAACGGCTGTTTGGAATAGTTGCCAATCATTTTGCCCTTGCTTCCTTCGAAGATAACTCCATTGCTCATGTCTCCGATATCATCCTCGGGCGATAATTCCTCTGGCATTTGAGGACGCAGGCCTCCATCCATCCAGGTAAGTTTTACATCGCCTTTCCCATCGGTGCGTGGAAATGTTAAATGTATGATGGAGGAAGACGGGCAACTTTCGGTATACCTGGCTATCTGAAAAAAGCCCTCATAAGCAGCAGTTGCACTACATTCTACATCGGTGGGGTAGTCGATCGGCAAGATCCTGAATACCGGATCCATGACGTGACAACCCATATCACCCAGTGCACCAGTTCCAAACCTCCACCAACCACGCCAGTTGAACGGCAAATAAGCAGGATTGTAATCAATAGCTTGAGCAGGGCCCAGCCAGAGATCCCAATCCAGTTCTCCGGGAATTTCGTGGTTTCCTTTGGGTGCCGGGACACCCTGAGGCCAAACAGGTCTGTTTGTCCATGCATATACCCTGGATACGTCTCCGATAAGTCCTGCATCCACAATCTCCTTCATCCTTCTGACAGGCTCCTCCGAGGCTCCCTGGTTTCCCATCTGGGTCACCACTTTGTATTTTTTTGCGGCCATGGTCAAGGCTCGAGCTTCCCCGATGCTATGAGTAAGTGGCTTTTGCACGTAGACATGTTTGCCCAGTTGCATGGAAGCCATGGCTGCAGCAGCATGTGTATGGTCCGGAGTGGAGACGATAACCGCGTCAATGTTCTTATGCTCCTTATCAAGCATTTCCCTGAAATCTTTGTGGTAGCTGGCATCCGGAAAATTCTTTCTTGAATTTACGGCCATTCGGTCGTCCACATCGCAGAGCAGGGATATTTTCGCATGTTTGCTTTGGGCGCAGGAGGTGAGATCTGATTCTCCTTTTCCACCTGCCCCTATACCTGCTATGTAAACAGTATCACTTGGAGCCACATAGCCCGTACCCCCCAGGACAAACCTTGGAACAATGGTGAAGACTGTGGCAGCTCCTGTGGCTTTGATAAAACTTCTTCTGTTGACTTTTTGGCTGGAATGGTTTGTTGGTTTCATAGCAAGAATATGGTTTAGGTAGGAGAGGAGACAAAATATAAAAAACATTTCATTCTCCAAAATCATCAGGGAATGTCGCTGCGGAACCAGGAGGCTTTGAAATCCGAGATTTATTGATTCACCTTTTTATTCATACCTGAGGGCTTCCGAAGGATTCATGTTGGCAGCACGCCACCCCTGGTATAAAACTGTGGCCATGGCAAGCATAACAGCTAGCAAACCGGCCAACAGGAACAGGGGGATCCCCAGGTTGATCCTGTAGGGAAAATCCATCAGCCAGTTGCGCATAAAATACCATGCCACCGGCCAGGCGACCAGGTTGGCAATAAGGACCAGGATTAGAAATTCATTGGAGATAAGACGGATAATCTTGCCAACACTTGAACCAGCCACCTTCCGGATACCAATTTCCCGGGTGCGTTGCTCAACTGAGAAGGAAGCCAGGCCCAGAATACCAAGTGATGCTATCATGATGGCCAGAATGGAAAAGATGACAAATAATCGCAGAAAACTCCGTTCCTCACTGTATAATGATTCGATCTCATCCCTGTAAAAGCTGTAGTCAAACTGGTACTCTGAATTCAACTTGTTAAACTCCGACTCCAAAAACGCAATGGTCCCCTGAACATCCCCTGAACCGATCTTGATAGACATCCAATTTACCCAGAATTTGTCCACAAAAAAACAGACAGGCTGTATGGTATTGTGAACCGATTCAAAATGAAAATCTTCGGCCACTCCAATTACTATTCCACGGCGGGTTTTCCAGTTGTCCGTGGCAGGATCAAGGGTGGAGGTCTCGAACCATTTTCCTATGGGATTTTCCCACCCTATATCCCTCACAGCTGTCTCATTCAGGATAAAGGTGGAGACCGAATCCATGCCATATTCTTCCGAAAAACTCCTGCCGGCAACCATCCGGTTTTCCAGTGTTTCAAAAAAATCAAAATCAACTGTAACAATCTTAATCGATTTTTCGGCATCTTCAGGAAGTCCCTCAGCCTTATAGCCCAGATTGCTGGTCAGTCCACCAGCGGGTTTCTTATTGGAGCTGGTCACACTGATTACTTCCGGGTTTTTCAGCACCTCCTGTTTATATGTATCATAACCACTGGGCGGACGAGGACTGATCACTACCCCCTCCGGATTAATACCGAGCTCTTTTTTGCTGAGATGCCTCCATTGAGCATAGACCACCAGGGTGGAGATAATCAGAGCAATGGAGATGCTGAATTGTAATACAACAAGGATTTTCCTGAGGGTGAGGCCACCTTTTTTCGCTGAGGGTTTTCCAAACAAAACACGGGCCGGCCTGAAAGAGGAAAGAACAAATGAAGGATAGGATCCTGCCAGGACACCGATAAGTAATGTGGCAAGGAGAATCAACGCGATAACCTTCCACTGCATAAGTATACCCTGATCAAATGTTTTCCCGGAGAGGGTGTTGAAATAGGGTAACAACATTTGGCCCAGGATTAAGGCCAGCACCATAGAAATAAATACCAGACTTAGTGACTCAGCCAGAAACTGCCATATCAATTGCTTTCTTTGTCCACCCACCAGTTTGCGTAATCCAACCTCCCGTGCTCTCCTGGTTGAGCGGGCCGTGGCCAGATTCATATAGTTGATTGTGGCAATGATCAGGATAAAAAGGGCAATGACAGAGAACACATAGACGGTCGTAAGGTTTCCGGGGGGCTCGAAATCATACCTTAGCCTCGATTTCAGGTGGGTATCATAAAGGGGTTGTAACCAGTAACGGATATTTTCTGAAGCTCCTTCTTCAAATACCTCTTCAATCAAGACCGGGAACTTTTCTTCAAGACTCTCCTTTGATTGATTCTCCTGCAGCAAGAGATAGTAGGCTACGGTTCCTTCACCCCAGTTCAGTTTCTGCCGGTCATTGAAAATATATTCGGCTGTGGACATAGATACCAGCATATCCGGACGGATATGTGAATTATTGGGATACCTTTTATACACCCCTGTAATCCTCAGTTGAGCTTCGCCCTGAGGTATATTTAAAACCAGCGATTTATCCAGGGGATCATCCTCTCCGAAAAATTTCTCGGCCACTTCATCGGTAATCACGCAGGTGAAAGGCTCCCGAAGTGAAGAGGCCGGATCACCCTTAAGCATATCAAAGGAGAATACTTTGAATATATTCGAATCGGCCATCATTGCATTATCCTCCACAAACTCAATCTCTTCATACCTGAAGGAGAGGGGTGAGGGATAAGACAACCTTGCGGCCTCTTCAATCTCCGGGTACCGGGATTCAAGTTCATCAGCCAGCCGGTACGGACCTATGGCATGTGAGAAGGTTTCTCCATTGGGGCTGGTATAGTCGAAGAAGAGGCGATAGATACGGTCTCCATTTGTATGAAAACGATCGTAACTGAATTCATCTATAATATAAATTACAATGAAGAGACAGCTGACAATCCCGATGGCAAGACCAGATATATTAATGAGTGAATATCCTTTTTGACGGAAGATGTTCCTCAATGCAATCAAAATGTAATTACGAAGCATGATGAATATTTGATGTGTTCAAGCTAAAGATATGAAAATCATGATGATTATAGCGTTTTAAACCGTACTGGATCCCGCTGGTTTGGGCCTTGATGGTTTTCGCCTTTCAAATCCAGTTCCTATGGGCTGCATTTGAGTTTTTTCTCAGAGACGGACGCTGGGCCCTGATGGCCATTGCATTTATCCAGTTATGGTCATTGCTGCTCAATCCGATCCTGTTTGACGTTCGCTTTCTGCACCCGTGGAACCTCTTTGGTTTGCTTGGGATTGCCATTCTGGTGACCACTTTCTTCTCCAAATCGAAGCGATGGTGGGCCATCGGAACCCTTGTTTATGCGATCTATGACATTGTGATGATTATCATGGTCTCGCCTGACCAGTATCAATAATGCATTGATTATATTTGTGAAGTGATTGGAATTAAAACTGATATATTATGAGGTTAAGAATTCTTTGGACCGCCTTGTTGATAGCGAGCTTCGTGATGGGGACCTATGCCCAGGAGCAGAAGGTTACCGTTAAGATTACCGACCTTGAGAAAGTCACCACCATCATTACCAATGCCTCGACTTCATCTTCGTCGTCCTGTAATACCTCCGATTTCCCGGTATACCAGGGATCGACGCTCAAGGAGGTGGATTTTGCCGACCTAAGCTGGATCAGTGTCCGTCATGACCTTACACCCAGTGATCCCAATAACTATGCGAGCGTGGAGCTGACCTTCAAAGACGGGAAAACGGCAGTTTATGAAATGGTCAAACACATTCGGTTCACCGGGAAAACTGAGGAGGGGAATTTCAGCCTGAAGGTGAAGGACACTAATACGGTTGAGATCGTGCAGAAGAAGTATTGATTTGCAAACTTACAGGGAGAACCAGAAGTTGGCTTTGACCATAAGCACGTTGTTCCCTTTGATTCCCCAAAGATCCCCTGCAATATCTCCGATCGGATGGTGGTCGGATTCCCATCCCGAGCGGTCGTGCGACCACACAAAATAGAGGGTTGAACCCAACTTGTACTCCCAACGAAAGACCAGGTTGGAGCGAAACTGCATGAAACTGAAATCGGGATTAGAGAACTGAAATGTTTCAGCATCTTTCTCGTACGAGTAGATGTTCAGGGCAGGATCGTAAGCAAGATCCAGCACCTCCAGCCTGTTGCTAATGTCCCGGGCCTGACTCTGATCCACCCGTCTGAAATTATCGTATTTCCCAACGGAATAATAGGGGCTTCCATAGAATTGGATGGACATCTCCGGGGTCAGGTAGAGTTCGGTACGGAAGGTGAAAGAGGTGGTGTGACGATCAATGTTTCCCACCACATATTCCGTTGATGTATTGCCGGCAATGGTCGAAACGTACTGCTGGTGGTATTGACGTTGAGTCAGATTTGTAAGGCCAGAAATTTTCAACCTTTTCACGGGTATCCAGCTGAGGCCGAGCATCAGGCTGTGCTCAGAAGAGTTTTTCATCCCCAGGGAAGTGTAAATGTAAGCTGCGTTGCCATAGAGATCTTTGGCAGAATTGCTTCCCAGAGACAATCCCATGTTGAACCTTGGATCGTTTCGAAGGGCTGGTCCACCCCTTAGTTCGCGGGTGTCCAGGGTGGAAAAATCGTAGGTAGAGTTGATGCTGAAGCTCCACAATTTGTTGTTCCTGATCAAAAAGATCGCTCCGGCCATATTGCCCGTATTCTCCTTCCCGAAACTCCATTCTGCCTCCTGGTAAAAGGTCAGGCTGTAGTTCCTGATCCAATTTTTCGGTTCATTCATCTTGTAGATGAGTTCCAATCGCTCACTCATGAAGTCGGATTGCCGGAGGAATCCCATATCGTTGAGATTGAGGCCGGGACTCCGGTATTGTCCCTGCACGTGGAAATTCAACTGTCCTCCGTTTTTCCCGAATCTGATCAGTCCACCGTGCCCCCCAAGGTTCTCCCTCATATTGTCCACCTCAATATGATCCGCATCGGGCCGCTGATACCGGTGGATGTGTGACAACTGTTGCAAAAGGATCGCTTCCGGGGAACCGTTCAGCTGACTGGCAATGGTTTTGGCCTCCAGAAAGTAGTTCTTGTTTTGCCAGTACTGCAGCAGGTCCAATCCTCCACTGATGGCACTGGAGGGGAGTATGAGGTCGCTGGTAGAGTCCGATGAAATCCTGTTCACCATGCTGAAGACCCCGCCTATCACGGTGTTTCCTTCTTTAAAATCCTTTTTTATGCGGGATGCCAGATAGTTGCTCAGAGGAGCAACCTCGATCTCCTTTTCCGTTTCGCCAGCATCAGTGGCCGTTGCCGAGGCACTGGCAGTGAGTCCATTGACCAGACCCACCGATAAGCCATTTTTGCTTTTTCCGGTCAGTTTTGCCGCCCCGAGTATGGTGGTGCGGTTGGGAAGATCAGACACCCACTGGTCGCTGTAGGGATTGGAAAAGGCAGGTGCACTTCCGATCCTCCTGGAGTAGTAGGGAATATCACCGTCCATTTCAAAATCAAACACATCATTTCCTTCCAGGAAAAAGGGCCTTTTTTCTTCGAAAAAGGTTTCAAAAGCAGTCAGATTCAGCACCGATGGATCAGCTTCCACCTGTCCAAAATCGGGATTTACAGAGAGATCCAGGGTGAAATCGCTGCTGATCCCCACCTTGGCATCCAGTCCACCGTTGTACTCAAAAGGGTCTGTCTTGCCGCCTTCCGTTAACCACGAGTACGAACCCAATACATAAGGAAGGAACTCCACCTGGCGTGAACTCCTGATATTTTCAATCCCCTTCAACTCACCAAAGAGGTAGACAGTGGCCGGTGCTTCCCGGGGTATGGGATTCCAGCTACTGGCCTCCTGTTTCCTGGTGATCACCCGGTAAACATGCAATCCCCAGACATGTTCTGCCTGGTTGGCGTAACGGATCTGGCTGAAGGGCAACTTTATCTCCGCGATCCAGCCGGTATCTGTCCTGGCGGAGGCGCCATCCCATACGGCGTTCCAGTTAAAATCAAAATCCCAATCACCCAGGTGTTTCAGGTCCATCTTCTGTCCGGCTACACTCATGCTGAACTCAAATGCCGTTCGCTTATCGAAATAACTATCCAGGGCAAATCCGACCATTTCTCCTGTGTGGGTGTCGCGCCTTCCCAACCTATCTACAATCTGATCCGGATCCTTGTCCTGGCAGATCACGGCCATATAAAGGTTGGAATGGTCATACAGAATCTTGAAAAAGGATTGTTCAGTGGCCGGTTTTCCGCTATTGGGGAACTGCTGGATAAAATCGCCCTGCCAATGTCCGAGGGACCATATTTCATCGTCCAGCACTCCGTCAATTCTGGGTTCCGGATGCTCACCAATGCTCACCGAGTTATATACCCGTAAGTTGTTCAGAAGTGAATCGATGTCCTGGGAATGGAGGTCTTGCCATAGAGCCAGAGGGCCCACAAGAGCGATGATGAGGAATATTTTATACCGGGCCTCCACAGACATCGCTTACGAATTTACGAAAACCAGGAGAATGAGAATTCTGATGCTTAAAACGGCATCAGGGTATCAGCAGATTACATCCCCTGATATCGGAATGGTCAAACCTGCCCAATACTTCAAAGCTGTCTTTCCCAAAGACCTTACCCAGATCGCCGGTGGCTATAAAGGAGCAGCTGTTCAGGTTGGCCAGGTCAATCACATTGATTCCTCCGCTCTGTCCGGCAGAGAGCAGCGCCAGGGGATCGTTGGGATCGCGGATCAGGACCTTCATCCAGGGAGGGCAACGGAAAAGGCCCTCTCCTTCAGAGTAAGCCTGAGAGAGCAGTTCGGTCATTCCGTATTCTGAATGGATTTCACTAAGCCCGAAGGCTGTTTTCAATTGCCCGTGCAGGTCACTCCTCACCATCTCTTTTCGTCGTCCTTTCATCCCTCCGGTCTCCATCAGAATGATGTGGTCGGCAAGAGGCATGGGATGTTGCTCTGCAAGGTCCAGCAGCGCAAAACTAATCCCCACCAGCAGGGTGGGATGCCTCTCCTTATTTCGTTTTTGCAATATGTCTGAAAGCTTCTCCAGATTGTTGAGGTAGAAGCCGCTGTCGGGGTGTCCGGAGATGGTGATCAGGTGGTCCATCATATGGACCAGTGACGATCCGGAACGCTCCAGGTAGGAAGGGAGAAGGGTCAGGATGCAGTATTGTTCTGGATCACCGTAGAACTGCCTGAAGCCTGTGGTAAAACTCTTTAGATATAGGGAGGTATCGGCCACATGGTGCAAGGAGGGAGTCGTTCCGGTGGTACCGCTGCTTTCAAATACCACCTCTGCACTTTTCCCCTCTACAATCACTGTGTGTGATTTAAAGAATTCAATGGGAAGAAAGGGGATCTGTTCCAACTCCTTCACTGTGGAGGGATCCACGCCAAGGGCCGCAAGATAATCCCTGTACACCGGGGTGTGACGTGCCTGGTAATCAAAAACCTCCATGGCAGCCGCCCTGAAGGTGCTGTGGTCTTTGATTTTAAAAATATCCTTAATCATGGCTGACTCTTTAGCTCATGTTAGACGGTAAGTTTAATTCTCTACCCCCTGATCGCTTTGATGCCTGGCAGTACCTTGCCTTCGATGTACTCCAGCATGGCGCCGCCGCCGGTGGATACATAACTCACCTTGTCGGCCAGCCCGAATTTATTTACTGCTGCTACAGAGTCACCTCCACCCACCAGGCTGAAGCAACCTTTGGCGGTAGACTCGGCAATGGCTTTGGCGATGCTTACCGTTCCCTTCTGGAAGCTGGGCATCTCAAAAACACCCATGGGTCCGTTCCAGAGGATGGTTTTGGAGTTCATAATGACTTCAGAGAGCGCTTCCACGGATTTGGCACCTATATCGAGGCCCATGTATCCCTCCCTGCCCTGGTCGATGCCGGCCAGTTCAGTAGTGGCCTCATTATCAAATTTATCGGCCAGCACCTGATCCACTGGAAGGATCAGGTTCACGCCTTTGTCTTCGGCTTTTTTCACCAGGTCGGCGGCCACATCCAGCTTGTCTTCCTCACACAGAGAGTTTCCGATTTCACCACCTCGAGCCTTGATAAAAGTGTAGGTCATGCCTCCCCCGATAATCAGGTTATCCACCTTGTCGAGCAGGTTTTCGATCACCTGGATCTTATCAGACACCTTGGCTCCCCCCATGATGGCCGTCATGGGCTTGTCAGACTGGTGGAGCACCTTGTCCATGGCCTTGATCTCCTTGTTGATCAGGAAGCCGAACATTTTTGAGTCTTCTGCAAAGCAATCAGCAATCACTGTAGTGGAGGCGTGGGCACGGTGTGCGGTACCGAATGCATCGTTCACATAGACATCGGCATAGGTGGAGAGCTTTTCGGCAAAAACACTGGTGGCTGCCTTCTCTTCATCTGTTTTGACTTTGTTCTCGGCTGTATAGAAACGGAGGTTTTCCAGCAGAAGCACTTCGCCAGGCTTCAGGGCAGTCGATTTTTCCACGGCCTGTGCCCCCATACAGTCGTTGGCAAACTGGATTTCCACTCCAAGGTGAGCTGCAAGGACGGGGATTACATGCTTCAGTGAAAACTTCTCTTCGGGACCCGATTTTGGCCGGCCCAGGTGCGACATAAGGATGGCCGATCCTCCATCGGCGAGTACTTTTTTAATGGTGGGCAATGCACCCCGGATCCTTGTATCGTCGCTTACCTCGTACTGGGCTCCCAGGGGCACATTGAAGTCCACCCTGATGATCGCTTTCTTGCCCGCAAAGCTATAATTATCAATCATTTGCATATCTAATATGTTTTTAGTAAAAGTAAACAGGTCTGGTTCGGAATCTCAAAGGTAAAAAAGAAATTCTACATTTACAGTTTGTAACTACAATGTTGTTTAAAGAGATCATAGGACAGCAGAAGGTAAAACAGAAACTCCTGGGACTGGTGCGCGACGACCGTAGCCCCCATGCATTGATGTTATTTGGTCCCCCGGGAACGGGAAAACTGGCACTGGCAATTGCGATGGCGCAATATCTTGCGTGCGGTGACCGGCAGGAGGCCGATTCATGCGGAAAGTGTCCCTCCTGTGTGAAGTTTGGAAAGCTGGTGCACCCCGACCTCCATTTTGTGGTACCGGTACTGAAAACAGGGAGCAGTACAGCTCCGCCTATAAGTGATGATTATGCAGAAGTGTGGCGGGAGACACTGCTTGCCGATTTCTATGTTACAGAGAACCAGTGGTACGAAGCACTGGGGGCAGAGAACAAGCAGGGCATCATCAATGTGAAGGAGAGCGAATCGATCATCCGAAAGCTGGGATTCAAGCCTTATGAATCGGATTACAGGATGATAGTGATCTGGCTGCCGGAGAAGATGAATCAGCCGGCCGCTAACAAACTGCTTAAACTGATTGAGGAACCCCCTGCTAAAACATTGATCCTGATGGTATCGGAACATACCTACAGAATCCTCCCCACCATACTCAGCAGGACCCAGCTGCTGCATGTACCGCCCCTGTCAGATTCCATGATCAGGGATGGGCTGATACAGCATGAGAATTCGGACCAGCAGTTGATAGAAGATGCGGTAAACAGGGCCAACGGAAACTTCAGTTTAGCGCTGCAAACTCTCCGCAGGGATGAAAATGAGCTGAATCATTTTGAACTGTTCACGCAATTAATGCGGCTGTGTTATGCAAGAGATATTATTTCTATAAACCAATGGGTGGAGAGTGTATCGGTGCTGGGAAGGGAGCGTCAGAAACAGCTGATCGATTACTCATTGCAACTGCTCCGGGAAAACTTCATGCTTCACCTGGAGAACAGCACACTGAATTATATGTCGAAGAAAGAGGCGGAATTTTCAGCCAGGTTCAGCCCTTTCATCCATGTGGGAAATGTACATGCGCTGGCTGAAGGCTTTACACTGGCCGGAAACCATATTGAAGCCAATGGAAACCCGAGGATCGTCCTGATGGATCTCTCCATAGGGATCATCAGGCTGTTGATGCAAAAGGCACCTGTGACAGGATGAGCCTGTTTTTAAATTAAGAACCTAATCTCTATTTTTGCAATATGGATAGCCTGAAAACAAGAGGTTGCTGCACAGAGAAACAGTTGAAGGTTAACGGAGACAACCTGGAACGGATAGATTCCTATTTCAGCAGCTGTTCAAAGCTGGATTCTTACAACTGGCTCAGAGAGGTATCTGATCTGGATATACCCGAGGTAGTGGAGGTTAGGTTTAAGAATACCAGGAAGGGTTTCTACAGGAATGTGAACGACCTGAGGCTGAAACGGGGCGATATTATAGCGGTGGAAGCTTCTCCGGGTCATGATATTGGTATCATCTCCCTGGCCGGAGAGATTGTGGAAAAGCAGCAGCGCAGAGCAAAACATCATGGAGGCAGGGAGGAGATGAGGAAGGTCTATCGCAAAGCCAAGGATGTGGATATTGAAAAGTGGAAGGGGGCCATCGATAAGGAGGAAGAGACCATGCTTCGGAGCCGGTTGATAGCTAAGGACCTGGGATTGAACATGAAGATCGGCGACGTGGAGTACCAGGGCGACAATACAAAGGCGATTTTTTACTACATCGCCGATGAACGGGTCGATTTTCGGGAACTGATCAAGGTGCTGGCCGAATCGTTCAGGATCCGCATTGAGATGAAACAGATTGGTGCCAGGCAGGAGGCAGGTAGAATTGGTGGAATCGGTACCTGTGGAAGGGAGTTGTGCTGCTCCACTTTTGTTACCAATTTTGTATCGGTTAGCACCCATTCGGCACGGGTCCAGGAGGTGGCCCTGAATCCGCAAAAGCTGGCCGGTCAGTGTGGAAAACTGAAGTGTTGTCTCAACTACGAACTTAGCGGATACGAAGATGCACGAAAGAATTTTCCCGATACTGGAACCTCATTGAAAACCAGCCAGGGAGAGGCATATCATCTGAAAACCGATGTCTACAGGGGTATTATGTGGTACGGATTTGGGGGAGGTGGCGGTCAGGCACTGGTGCCTGTCCCTGCAGAACGGGTAGCAGAGGTGCAGAAGATGAACAGGCAAGGCAAGATTCCGGACGAATTGATCGAAATCACAATCACGTTGAAATCCGACAAACTTGAATACACCAACGGAGCGGGCCAGGGATCTCTTACCCGTTTTGAGAAGGAGAGATCCAGGAAGAAAAGGAAGAAAAACAGACCTCCCAGGAATGCGAAATAAATCATGAGAACATATGTCATAAAAATTCTCCTGCTGCTCCTGACGGTCACTGTGTCATGCGATCAAAGCATGGTATATGATGAGTATATCCGGACCAACCAGGGGAGGTGGAGATGGCAGGATGCCAGGGAGTTCAGTGTCGAAATGACCGATACCCTTTCGATGCATAATATCTATGTAAAGATCAGGCATACCGTGGAGTACCCCATGAGCAACCTTTATATGTTTGTGCATGTAAAGGGGCCCGCCGGACAGCACAGGAAAGACACCGTCAACATGATTCTGGCAGCGCCTAACGGGGAGTGGACCGGCAGGGGAACCGGCAACCTGAGGGAGCTGCAGCTGCTCTACAGGAAACAGACCCAGTTCAGGATACCGGGGACCTATGTTTTCACCCTTGAGCAAGCCATGAGAAATCCGGAACTTCCGGTCACCGACCTGGGGATCAGAATTGAACGTATCAATCCATAGCCATTTTGGGAAAGAAAAAGTTATTGAGATTCAGGGAACTTGAGGGCCTTGACAGGGTTTTTCAACCCCCCTTAGAAGAGGTCTTTCGCAAGGATTATTACCTGAAGGGCAGGTGGAAGAGGGAGGTTTTTGGGAACAATCATCCCCTGGTCCTGGAGCTGGGTTGCGGCAAGGGTGAATATACCGTGGGTCTTGCCAGGAGGTATTCGGAAATAAATTTTATAGGACTGGATATCAAAGGCGCACGGATATGGAGGGGGGCGAGGGACGCCCGGGATGAAGGCCTTACCAATGTGGCTTTCCTGCGCACGCGCATCGAATTTATCAACTCATTTTTTGGAAAGGACGAGGTAGAGGAGATATGGATCACTTTTCCCGATCCACAGGAGAAGAGGAGAAGACAGAAAAAGCGGCTTCCCGGTGCACTTTTTCTGAACAGCTACCGCCGATTTCTGAAAGACGGAGGTGTAGTGCACCTGAAGACGGATAACCAGGAGCTCTATCTCGACACCCTGGAGATGGTCAGGCACAATGACCTGCCGGTGGAGAAGAATTCAGACGATGTTTACAGCGAGGAGTGGAACGATGAGATGGTCACTATCCAGACCTATTACGAGAAGCAATTCCTGTCGAAAGGGGTGAAAATTAACTACATCTGTTTCAGGCTGCCGGCCGGAAAGGAGATTAAGGAACTGTACGATGACTCAGAATAAGGGTTTCTTTCAAGGTGTGTATGAGGTGGTCCTGCTGGTCCCCAGTGGCAGAGTGACTACCTATGGGGCCATTGCCAGGTACCTGGGTTCCCCGGGTGCCGCCAGGATGGTTGGATGGGCCATGAACCAGTCCCATATTTCTCCCGAATATGTTCCGGCACACCGGGTGGTAAACCGCAATGGACTGCTTACAGGGAAGCACCATTTCGACGGGACCCATCTGATGCAGGAGATGCTTGAAAACGAAGGGGCAGTTATTACGGAAAACCGCATTCTCAACATGAAAGAGATATTCTGGGATCCTGTTAAAGAGCTTGGCTTGTGATAACTTAATCTAAATAAAAAAAAGCTATCTTTGGGCAAGCATTTTTTTAGCAAATATGGAGATACAGAAGGAGAAGATTCTGGAGGCGATGAAGCTTATTCGTCATCCTGAAACCAAAGAGGACATAGTATCGTCGGGCATGGTCAGCGATGTGCAGTACCGCGAAGGAGAACTGTGGATTGGACTGCAGTTCAGCAGGGCCAACGATCCCTTTATACAGTCTATCAAAAAAGCGTGCATGAGGACGGTGAACAGTGCTTTTGGTGAGGAGACCCTGAAGCCGGGACATATACAGGTTCTGGTTCCCGAACCTCCGCCCAAAAGGGAGATTTTGCCAGATGTAAAAAATATTGTAGCCATAGCATCCGGCAAAGGAGGCGTGGGTAAATCCACCGTGGCAGCCAACCTGGCTGTTGCACTGGCACAATCGGGTTCCAGGGTGGGACTTATTGATGCAGATGTATACGGACCTTCCATTCCAAAAATGTTTGGTGTGGAGGGAGAGCGCCCTTCGGCCCGGACCGAAGAGGGTGTGGAGTGGATCACTCCCATTGAGAAACATGGAGTAAAATTATTATCGGTGGGATTTTTCGTAAAACCCGAAGATGCCGTGATATGGCGCGGTCCCATGGCCACCAGCGCATTGAAGCAGCTGATTACACAAGGGGACTGGGGAGAGCTGGATTACCTGTTGATCGACCTGCCCCCCGGAACCGGCGACGTTCACCTGACCATGGTGCAGGAGGTTCCGGTAACCGGAGTGGTCATTGTAAGCACCCCGCAGGAGGTGGCACTGGCCGACGTGATCAAAGGCATCAATATGTTCGCCGGAGAGAAAATCAATGTCCCGGTATTAGGGATCGTGGAAAACATGTCGTGGTTTACCCCTGAAGAGCTGCCAGATAACAGGTACTATATCTTCGGCAAAGAGGGATGTAAAAATCTGGCTGAAGAGATGGGCATAGCACTTCTGGGTCAGGTGCCTATTGTTCAGGGAATCAGAGAGTCGGGCGATTCCGGAATGCCGGTGGCGCTGTCCGCCGGAAATCCTTCTGGAGAAGCATTCAGGCTTCTGTCACAGGCTGTTGAAAATGCTGTGATCGCAAGAAACAGTGAACTGGAACCCACCCAAAAGGTGGAAATAACAACAAAATAGCGGGCAAAAACAGGAATTATGGAAGCTATTAAAGAACGAGTTGAAAAGGCACTGGAGAAAATCCGTCCCTACCTGGTGGCAGATGGAGGAGATATCGCCATGGTTGATATCACAGAAGATATGGTGGTAAAGGTAGAATTAAAGGGAGCCTGCAATGGTTGTCCTTTCAGCACGCAAACCCTGAAAGCTGGTGTTGAGATGGCTGTAAAGAACGAGGTTCCCGAAATTAAGGCAGTGATCGATGTGAATGCGTAGGTGGATTTTTTCAAGCCTGATAAAATAAGTTATCTCAAAACCAGTTAATTATATTAGAACTTGACATTATCTTGTCAGAACTGGACTGATTTGCTTTCCCGGATGACCATATACAGGGTGGTAAGCACACTTTTTATTCTCTGTGGACTCGTGTCATGCAGTGTGGAGAAGAATACATCTTTAAGCAGAAATTACCACAACCTTACTTCACATTATAACATCTATTTCAACGGGTTCGAGAGTTATAAACGGGGGATCGAGAAAGCACGCACCTCTGTGAGAAATGACTACAACCGCATTCTACCCATCTTTCTTTATGAAGACGAAGGAGTGAATTCGGCTGTGAGCAGCGATATGAAACGC
>JAGLPR010000199.1 GCA_023137255.1 Bacteroidales bacterium
CCCAGGTGAAGGAGGGGAACCAGTCGGCCAAGGACCAGGCATTTTACGACCAGAATGAGTATAACAAGTGGGTGGATGATTCTTATATGTTGATGGGAAAGGCCTATATGTACCAGGGTGAATTTTTCCTGGCAGCCGAAACCTTCAAGCACATAATGGTCACCTTTCCAAATCAGGAGATTCGTTTTCCGGCCATGACCTGGCTGGCTCGTGCTTATATCATGGTGGGCGAAACAAGGGAGGCCGAGCGGATCCTGACCACCCTGGCCGATGAGAACGACTACCCAAAAGAATACCTGGCGGATCTCCACACCACCCGGTCGCAGCTATATGAAAAAAACCTGGAGCATATCATGGCTGCAGAACAGCTGGAGCTGGCCATGGAGCAGAGGGGGATTCATAAGGAGGAGAAGATCAGGTACACTTTTATCCTGGCACAACTTTATGAAGAGTCGGGTCAGAACAGCCTGGCCCTTGAGAAATATAAACGTGTTACCCGTTATAATCCCACCTATGAAATGGCATTTAATGCCCGGGTGAGCATGGCGGAGGTTTTTGAATCGGGAGACGCCAGCAGTGACTATCTGAAGAAACTGCTCAGAAAGATGCTCAGGGACAGTAAAAACATCGAGTATAAGGACCAGATCTATTTTGCCTTGGGTAACATAGCCATGGAGGAGGGAGATAAGGAGCTGGCCATTGAATACTATCAGTTGTCGGTATCGAGCAGCATACAGAATCAGTATCAGAAAGGATACTCCTCCCTGACCCTGGCTGAGATCTATTACGAGGAGCCTGACTACATCCTCTCTTCGGCCTATTACGACTCTGCGGTCTCCTTCCTTGACAGAGATTATCCCGGTTATACCGGACTGGCCTCACTCTCGGCGAGCCTGGGGGACCTGGTCTACAATGTAAGTTCGTACGAACTGGAGGATAGTGTGCAGCTGCTTGCGGCATTGCCTGAAGAGCAGCGGTTTGCAATAATTGATGGACTTATCGAGGAGGTGAGGTTGGAAGAGGAGGAAGCACGCCTGGCCGAACAACAATCCATGCAGGACATGGCGTTCAATCAGTCGATGCTCTACGGAAACAATCGGACCGGGGGTGGAATGCGCGAACAGCAGGGCGGACAGTGGTATTTTTATAACCTGAACGCAAAAAGTTTTGGTCAGCCCGAGTTCAGGATGAAGTGGGGAGAACGAAGGCTGGAGGATAACTGGCGCAGGAAAAATAAACAAACGTTATCAACTCGAACACAGGGAGAGGGGACTGAAAGCGACACCCTGAATGGGGGGGGATCGACTCCATTGTTGGATAATAAGACAAGGGAGTTTTACCTGATCAACATACCGCTGACCGATTCGGCCATGGAGCAGTCACATTTAAGGCTCGAGGAGTCGCTTTATAACATGGGGGTGATTTACAAGGAGGATCTGCTCGACTATAATGAATCCATTCTTACCTTTAAGGAGCTGGTAAACCGTTACCCTGAATCGAGATTTGGTGCACATGTCCATTATCTTCTTTACGAGTTGAACAACAACATACAGAAACCGCAGAAGGCAAATTATTATGCAGATCAGCTCACCGCCCTTTTTCCGGAATCTCACTATTCAAAACTGTTGAACAACCCCAATTACCTGCAGGAGTTGGAAACGGAGGAGATGAAGGTAGTTAGGTACTATGAAGGTATTTTTCACCTCTATAAACAGAAGAATTATGCAGGGGTGATTGCCGGGTCTGACAGCGCCATTGTCCACTATCCGGACGATCCCTTGCTTCCCAAATTCAAATACATCCGCGCATTGGCCATGGGAGCCATGGTGGGGAAAGAGGAGATGAAGGTCGCACTGGATTCTCTGATCGCACAACACCCTACGGCCGAAGAGAGTCAGCAGGCACAGGAAATTGTGGATTACATGTATATAGAGTTCCCGGAAATCAAAGAGGCAGCCCAGGCTGCTGAAGCCGAAGAGGTCTATGCTGCCTTAGATTCCACCCAGGAGCACTACTTTCTGCTGGCCCTACATTCAGATGAAAATGTGAACCAGGTTAGTTTTGACCTGTTAAACTATAACCTTGATCATTTCAACCAGTATAACCTTGAAGTGGGAGAGATCG
>JAGLPR010000002.1 GCA_023137255.1 Bacteroidales bacterium
ATTTTTTCTGTCACGTCTTGACACCAGTCACCTGAAAGACAGTCTCACCGCAGGGGCCGGAAGGGGAATGGCCCGCAAGGTACTGGTGGTGGTTCAATTTCTAATCTCCGTGGCCCTGATCATTGGAACCATCAGTGCCTTTTCTCAGCTCAACTATCTGAAAAATGCCGACCTGGGATTTGACCGTGACCAGGTGATTCTGCTGCCCACCAAGTTTGACCTGGCAATGCACTTCGAAACATTCAATATCCCGGTGGTGGAAGGAAGGGCGTTTTCACGTGATTTTTCATCGGATACCTCAGAAGCCGTCATGATCAACGAAAGCATGGTCAAACACCTGGGATGGACCAACGAGGAGGCCATAGGCAAAGCGATCCGCTCAGACAGAAATGAGAGGGTGATCGGAGTATTCAGTGATTTTAACGCACTCTCCCTGCACAAGCCTGCCGGTAATTTTATTCTCGATATGCTGGCACACCCCAGGGGATCCGCTGCGCAAACCAAATACATGGCTGTCAAAGTGAATACCAATGACTACAAAGGAGTCTTGAAATATATTGGGATGGTATGGAATGATTTTGCCCCCACCCGTCCCTTTGAATATTCTTTTCTGGATGAGGAGCTCAATGCACTATATAAAGATGAGAGCAGCTTTTCAAAACTCTCAATCATTCTGACCATCCTGGCCATCGTCATCGCCTGCCTGGGCCTGATCGGGCTCACCTCCTTTATGGTTGAAAGAAAAACCAAGGAGATCAGCGTACGAAGAGTTCACGGGGCCACAGTCTCCAATGTAAATACCCTGCTCTCAAAAGAGTTTCTCTTGCTGATTATGATCGCCAACCTGATCAGCTGGCCCATTGCCTGGTTTGGAATCAACAGGTGGCTGGAGAATTTCAGCAGGCACATTGATATCCAGTGGTACCTGTTTCTGGTTTCCGCACTCGTTACCATAATCATGACTGTAACGATCACCTCCATTCACGCCTACAGGGCCTCCCGGATGAATCCGGCCGACACCCTGAAATATGAATAGGACTTGACACATCTTCCTTAGAGTCATAACTTGTATGATTGGTATTTCCAAAAATCCTGATCATGAAAAAGTTCATTTACTTTCTTCTTCCTGTCTTGATCGGCCTGTCCGGAATAATCACAGGGTGCACCCAGGCTGTCGTTCCCGAAATTGATATCATCCGGATTGAAGGGGTCTCCTGGGCATGCAACGTAACCACCTCTTATGCCACTTTTGGATCCACAACTGAGTTTGAGGGACAATATGAGGTCATTCTGGCTGCATCGGAAGGGGACCTGCTCTATATGAACAGAGACGACCTGCAATTCTATTACAGGTACAATACTAAAGATGGCAAAGATCTGGAAGTTACCTTCGATACCCTTCATGCGGTTTCAGTATACCTGAACGGGAAGCTGAATTATATGGAGCTATCAGGACCCGCTTCCCTGAAGGCATTCGAAGCGCTCACAGATCCGGAAAAATCGCAGTTGTCTACCCTTGAGATCAGAGGAGCTCTGACCGGCGATCTTCTATCCATACTGGAACAGCATGAATCGCTGCTACATGGAAAAGGGCTTGTATTGGAAACCGGATCAGGGAATTCTGATCTGACTGATTTGCTAACCATTTGCCGCCCTGAATACCTGGTACTGGATGATTCCTGGCGCCTTCCCGGGCCGGATGGCAATAACGTATTAGCCGGTATGGAGCTTCTCTGGGTTCAGGGAGATGTTCCCGCACTGTCGAAGGCAGCCCCTTGTTGCGGGGACCTGGAGTCACTGATTATCTCCGGATGGGAGCCCCAGCAGGGAGAGTTGCTGCCGCTATCCTCATTAAAAAAGCTGCAGAACCTCACCCTGGCAGAATCGGACCTGACCACCCTCCAAAACATTGAGTTTCCCGAATCACTCCTCAGTCTGAACCTGATCAGCTGCGACACCCTTGTAGATATCGGTCAGCTCATTAAGCTGCAGAAGCTCAACCGGCTGAACCTGACCGATTGCGATAAAGTGAAAAATGCAGGTATACTGCATAACCTGGAGTCTCTTCGCTGGATCTCTTTTCCGGCCAACATCACCCACCAGGAATTCAGCGACCTGGCCGGCAGTTTGACACAACTGGAGGTGGCCGAACTGATCGGCTGTACAGAAATCATTGATCTCTCACCCCTTAGGCAGCTGGAGAACCTCAACATCCTGGCACTGCACCTCCAGAAAGAACAACTCGCCGGACTAGACTCGCTCAGCCAGCTGGAAGTGCTTATATTAACTGTTGAATTGTTTAAAGATAATCCTGATTGGATCAAGGAGTTACGCGCCTCACTTCCCCAATGTGAAATTGTTCCCGGAAGTGGTATTTGTCTCGGTTCGGGATGGCTGCTGTTGCTGCTTCCCCTGATCGTTTTCTTTCGATATACATTTCGCCGAAAAGTATAATCGAGTGCCAGACAGCAAAGGGTCCATCTCATCAAGAATCAGGAAACATCCCCAAAGGATCAGGGATGTTTCTTTATCCGTTCTGGGAATCCTGTTGTTTGCAGGTTTTATTCACCAACCTTTCCCTTATCTCCTGTTGGCCATCGGGGGACTCGCCGGAGCAGGGGTGGTTATCGCATACTCCATCAGAGCTGTTTCAGTCCCGGAAGCTTTTGGGGTGGACCGGCTCCATCGAAAAGTACTCCTCTACAGCCTCCCTGCCCTGGTGCTGGGAGCAATACTGGGAATAGCTACCCGAAACAGCTTTGATGTATCATTGTTTCCCGTCCGGATTACCGGGGTGGCTCTGGTGGCACCACTGGTCGGAGCCGTAGAAGAACTGATTTTCAGAGGGTATATCCAGGGGCACCTGCACCCCATAGGCAGGATCTTTTCCGTGGTATATGCATCCACAATCCATACCTGTTATAAACTTTTGGTGATACTGACCCTGTCGATCCCCCTACAGTTTGATTTTTTCTTCCTGGTGTTCTGGACTTTTGTGGGGGGACTCCTCTTCGGGGCACTGCGGGAGCTGTCTGGAAGTGCAGTTCCTCCTGTAATTGCGCATGCTGTATTTGATGTGGTGCTGTATGGCGGACTCGCCACGATTCCGGTGTGGGTATGGAGTTAGTTTATATATTTAACATATGATAAACAGACTTCACACCTTAATATACCCGGCCATAGCCCTGTTGATTGGTTGCAGTCAGGAACCCGAAAAGATTATAATGACTGTAAGCGGCCCTGTTCCGGCTTCGGAGTTGGGCACCACACTTATCCATGAACATGTGCTGGTAGACTTTATCGGTGCCGACAGCACCGGGTACCACCGGTGGGACAAAGAGGAAGTGGTGAAAAAGGTAGTGCCATTTCTTGCTGAAATCCAGGAATTTCAGGTCTCCACCCTGGTGGAGTGCACTCCGGCCTACCTGGGGAGGGATCCCTGGATTTTGAAAGCACTGTCAGAACAAACCGGAATGCACCTGGTCACCAACACCGGCTATTACGGTGCGCATAACAACCGTTTTATTCCTGCACAATTTCACCAGATGAGTGCCGAGACGGTATCGCAGCTCTGGGTGGAAGAGTTTGAAAACGGGATAGACGGAAGCGGTATCAGGCCGGGATTTATCAAAATTGCCGTGGACAACAGTGATACACTTTCAGCAGCACACCGCAAAATCATCACTGCTGCAGCACTTACACAACAGAAGACCGGCATGGTCATCGCATCACATACTGGTCCCGATGCACCCGCGTTTGAGCAGATCTCGGTATTGCAATCCCACAACATCGATCCCTCCTGTTTTATCTGGGTTCATGCCCAGCTGGGAACCCTGGAGGGCAATATCAAAGCCGCCCGCCTGGGAAGCTGGGTCTCCCTGGACAATGTCAATATGAAACGCGAACCCGGTTCTGCATACGATGTGGAGTGGTATGCTGAAAGAATTGCAGCCCTGAAAGAGGCCGGATTCCTCCACCGGGTACTGATCTCACACGATGCAGGATGGTACAAACCGGAAGAAGAACTTGGAGGGGATTTCAGAGGGTTTACAGGGATATTCACTGCTCTTATTCCAGCTCTGAAATCGCTTGAATTTTCGAAAGAGGAGCTGGATCAGTTGCTTGTGAAGAACCCCCGGGAAGCGTTCAGCCTGAGAAAAACGGCCGGATCATGACTCCTCGGGACAGGCCTGGGAAACACAATAGATCACACTCTCAATTTCATCACTCAGGTTGATATTGTTTATGATGACCTCATCGGGTACCTTGAGGATCACCGGGGCAAAGTTGATAATTCCCCCCACCCCATATTCCACCAGCTGATCACACACCGACTGGGCAGCCGGCTCCGGAACAGCCACAATCGCCGTCCGAACAGCAAACCTGTCTATGATCTCTTTCAGGCGTTCCATGGTATAGACCGGAATTTCCGACCGGATTCGCTGTTTAGAGGGGTCAATATCAAAGGTGGCCACGATATTGATCTGACGCTGGATGAAGTTGCTGTAATTGGCCAGTGAGGACCCAATATTTCCCCGGCCCACCACAATGATATTCTGACTGCCTTTTTTGTAAAAGATGTGTTCCATCTCACTGATCAGCTGATCCACATGATATCCCCCCCTCTGGTTCCCTTTGATCCGGTACTCTGAAAAGTCTTTCCGCACCTGTTCCGCCGAAACACCAGTCTCCTTTCCAAGGGTATAGGAGTAGAACCTGTTCACACCCAAAGCCTGTAATCTCAAAAGGCTGCCTCGGTACAACAGAATCCTCCTCAGACTCTTTCTCAGGGGACATTTTGTGTTTTTTTTCACATTAAATATTTTTTAAATAATTATTCTCATACAAGTTGCAACAATATTCTTGAAATTCAAATATTACTATATGTCTTTCTTTCAAGCGTTTATAGTTATTGTTATATATTTCACAATATTTTTCCCGCGACCAGGACTTGACTGATATTGAGTCTACCTATATTTTTATAGTTACATATTTCACATATAATGAATAGGATTGCAATTCCTAAGCATGAATGGGATGAGAAGCTACATCAGCTCCTCTCATCTTTCGATCTTTATGCCCCTGTGGAAAATGATTTCAGCTGTGACTATGTCAAGCTGGATGCTGACACAGTTCCCGAGATCGTCTACAACAAACCCAAACCGGTTACTCCCCTTAAAAAGTTCTTTCTTCCGGTCAAAGAGAATGTGACGGCCCGGGCCAATGGTGCCCACCCGGTAGTGATTCTTGGTGCACCTAACTGCGATGTGATGGCCCTGGCATTTCTCGACCAGATCTACCTGGACGAGGAGTATTACGACCCGGCCTATGGTGCTCGCAGGGACCGGACCACCATCATCTCGTCCGACTGCCTGGGCATCCAGGAACACTGCCACTGCACCAGCTATGGCATTGAACCTACCGGCAACGAACATTCAGACCTCTCCATGGCTCTGCTGGAAGAGCAGGTGATTCTTACCATATTTAATAAGAAGGGGGAATCATTTTTAGAGAAACTGGGGCTGGTGGTGACCATTGAACCCGAAAAGCAACTTCTGGAGGCACTTCAGAACAAACAACAGGAAGTAAAACAACTGCTGGCAAAGCAGAATGGCAAGCTTCCGGATTACCAGGAGACTGGCAAGCTGGTGAATGGCTCAGGAGATGAAATCTGGAAAAAGTATGCTTCCGACTGCGTTTCCTGTGGAGCCTGCAGTGCCATCTGTCCCACCTGCTCCTGTTTTCTGCTGATTGATAAACCGGGATTTCAGAAAATACGGCAGCTGGATACATGCCAGTACCCAGGTTTTGAACGTGTGGCAGGGGGAGAAGATGCACTGGGCCCGCTTCCCGACAGGTTCAGGAACCGCTACATGTGTAAGTATGTGTGGAAGCCGCAGAAATACGCTCTGAAGGCTTGCACCGGATGTGGTCGCTGTATAGAGGCCTGTATTGGCCAGATCAATAAGAACGAACTACTTATGGAGTTGTCAAATTAAGCAGCCATGGGAAAAAATGAAAATCTATACAAACCCCTGAAGTGTGAACTGACCAAGGTGATCGATGAGACGCCCCTGATCAAAACATTTGTCCTGGTGCCCGAAAAGGAGTTTTCGTTTGCCACCGGACAGTTCATAGAGGTCACCATCGATGGCCTGGGAGAAGCGCCTTTTACCCCCTCCTCCTCGCCCCTTCTAAAAGACCAGCTTGAGATCACCGTCATGAAAACCGGTTATGTGACCGACCACATGCATACCATGAAGCCGGGCGACGTAATGGGGATCAGGGGACCTTACGGACGTGGTTACCCCATTGAAAAATTCTACGATAAAGAGGTGTTGATTCTGGGTGGGGGTTGTGGCTTTGCACCCATCCGCTCCCTGCTCTATAACCTGATTGCCATCTCCGATAAACTAAGAAAAGTGACACTCTATTACGGATCGAAAACTCCAGAAGATTGTGTCTATAAACCATACATCCAGGAATTACGCAACACCCCAAAAATCGAAGTGCTCCGAAGCGTGGATCAGGCAGATGAAAACTGGACCGAGTGCGTGGGAGTGGTCACCGTCTTGCTGGACGATGTATACATGGACATTAAAAATTCAGTAGCAGTGGTCTGCGGCCCTCCCATCATGATGAAATGCGGAACCATAAAGCTGCTGGAAATGGGCTACCCTGAACACGATATTTTCCTCTCCATGGAGAAAAATATGTCATGCGGTCTTGGCAAATGCGGTCACTGTATGATGGGCAAGTACCTGGTATGTAAAGACGGTCCGGTCTTTACATACTATGAAATCAAAGATCAACCCCATATCTGGAACTAACATGGCACAAAAGATCCTGATCGACCTGGAGAAATTCAGAAGCCCTGAGGGGAAAAGTTGTGACATATCACCCCCGGAAGGGATTTGCGGACCTTCTGTAGGGAGCAATGGATTAAAGAGCATTCGCGAACTGGCCGTATTCCACTTTACCTGCAGAAGGTGTTCCGAAGCACCCTGCATAGATGTCTGTCCGGCCGACGCACTGGAGAAAGATGACCAGGGGATCATCTCCCGCTCCACCAACCTCTGTATCTCCTGCAAATCATGCGTGGTCATCTGTCCTTTCGGCACCATGATGACCGATTTCTTTGAGTATCACCGCGACAAGGAGAATTATTACGACCTGTCGGATGAGAAGGAGCTGGATCTCTGGATCAGGAATTCCCCCGAAGGGGCAGTCACCCGGGTAGAGATGGAAGAGGACCCTGAACAGCATATTTATCAGCTGAACGAACATATTCTGGTGCGGGAACGCATGTGGAAAACAGATCAATTGTAAACATACTCATATGGGAACATACCTTTTCTATTTCCTTGTATACCCCGGTTTCCTGTTTGCGGCTGTGATTGGGGCACTGCTCTCCTGGTTCGACAGGAAGATCACAGCCAGGGTGCAGTTTCGCAAAGGGCCTCCCCTTTTACAGCCCTTTTACGATTTTTTTAAACTCCTGCTTGTGAAGGAGACCATCCTGCCGGCCAGGGGGGCCAAAGGAGTGTTTTTGGCCTCCCCCGTGTTTGCAGTGTTTGGTGCGACCATGGCCGGGGTATTTATCCTTTTGCCTTTGTTAAACATAACCTCTGGATTTCATGGCGATCTGATTGTTATTTTCTACCTGCTCACCATCCCCTCGTTAACCTATGTGATTGGGGCCCTCTCGTCGGGCAATCCCCTTGCTGCAGTGGGCGCATCCAGGGAGATGAAACTGATTCTCAGCTACGAGCTTACTTTCCTGCTGGTGATGGCAGGCATCATCATCAAAGCGGACCAGAGCATCGATCTCTACCAGATCATTCAGATACAGCAAAACGGGACTCCGTTCATTGGAAGCATTTCAGGGGTGCTCCTCTTTTTGGTGGCCATATTCTGCCTGCAGGCAAAACTGGGCCTGGTACCATTTGATATGCCCGAAGCGGAAACAGAGATTTCTGATGGCATATTTATCGAATACTCGGGGACCCCCTATGCCATGATCAAACTTTCAAAATACATCCTCTTATTTATCCTTCCGGCATTCATTATGGCCCTCCTGATGAACGGAACAAAGCTGGAAGGAATTGGCATCCTCTGGGCAGTACTCAAGCTTGTGGCCGTGGTGCTACTGCTCACCCTCATACGAAACACCAATCCAAGGGTAAAGATCAAGCAGGCCATTCGCTTCTTCTTTGTCTGGATGAACCTCTTGGCTATTATCGCTATTGTACTGGCAATCTTTGGCTTATAAACATATATAACGTGGGATTTAAAAGTTTTTGTTTTAAAAAATCATTGTGGTTGTTTCATTTTGGAGGGGCCTCCTGTAACAACTGTGATATTGAGATCCTGGCTTGCCTGACACCCAGGTATGATGTGGAGCGGTTTGGCATGTTGCTGGTGGGTAGCATCAGGCATGCCGACGTTCTGCTTGTCAACGGCTCCATCAACAAGAAAGACAAGCCCCGTCTCCTGGAAATATATGAACAGGCTCCCAAACCGGTGCTTGTGGTAGCCATCGGCGCCTGCGGCTGCACGGGGGGCATTTTTGCTGAGGGAAACACTTTTGCGGGTCCGGTGGATAAAATCATTCCGGTGGATGCATATATACCCGGCTGTCCCCCCAAACCAGAGGCTATCCTGGCCGGAATTGTAAAACTACTTGGTAAAAACTAACAGACCATGGTCCTTGAAGAACTGAAAAATACTTTTTCAAAAGAGATCCTGGGTTCAGAGGCCAGGAACGAACGGCGGGTCACCCTCTTCATCGATCCAGCTGCACTGGTTCCCATGTCCGAACACCTTTTTAAAGAACTTGGCTTCAGGTTTATTATCGCTTCGGCTCTCCATACGAGAAAAGGTTTTGAGATCTATTACCATTTTAGTTACGACAACACCGGCCTGATCCTGAACCTGCATGTAACGCTGGACCAGGTAAAGCCTGAAGTTGAATCTCTCTCCAACATGTTTGAAGCCACCAACTGGATTGAAAGAGAGATGCACGAACTCTTTGGAATAAACTTTCTGAATCATCCCAACCTGGAACAGTTACTCTCAGAAGGAAACTGGGCCATGGGTGAGTATCCCTACCGGAAGACATTCAAATCAAAGGGGGAGGCACAAACATGAGTAAACAGACATTGATACCGGTTGGACCTTACCACCCTTTGCAGGAGGAGCCTGAACTGTTCAAACTGTACTGCGACGGCGAAATTGTCAAAGATGTAAAATGGGAGACGGGTTATAACCACCGTGGCATCGAGAAACTGGCCGAGCAGAAAAGTTACGACGAAGTGTTCTTCCTGGTGGAGAGGATCTGCGGGATCTGCTCCACCTCCCACCCCTTTGCTTTTGCCAACAGTGTGGAAGAGATTGTTGGAGTGGAGATTACCGATCGTGCCAAATACATTCGCTCCATCATTGGCGAACTGGAACGCATCCACAGCCACCTGCTCTGGGTAGGACTTGCAGGTCATTTCCTGGGATACAATACCGTTTTTATGTGGGCCTGGAAATACCGCGAACCGGTCCTGGATCTCTTTGAGATGATCACAGGCAACCGGAACAGCTATGCCATGTTCAAGGTGGGAGGGGTGCGAAGGGACATAGAAAATCAAAAAATCCCGGCCATCGAAGAGGTGCTCTCACTGGTAAAGAAAAAAACAGATCTGTTGGTGGGAGCCGTCATGGATGATCCTGTGATCCACGCCCGGACCAAGGGGGTTGGAATCCTGACAAAACAGGATATTCTTGACTTTGCAGCGGTAGGACCCACCGCCAGGGCATCGGGAGTGGATATAGATGTAAGGCGCGACGATCCCTATGCAGCCTATCCGCTGGTGAACTGGAAAGTCATCACTGCAGAAGCCGGAGATGTATTTGCCAAGGCCCAGGTGCGTTTGCTGGAGATGTATGAATCCATCTCCATCATTGAACAGTGCCTGGCCGGTTTGAAAAAAGAGAAAGAGGGAGAGGTGGATGTGCTTATTAAACACATCCCGGAAGGGTACGGTATCGGGCGTGCCGAGGCCCCGAGGGGCGAAGTCTTCCATTTTGTAGTATCGGATGGTTCCAACTCTCCGGCCCGTCACAAAATCAGGGCCCCCAGCTACACCAACATCGCCACTTTCAAGAAATCATGTGTGGGACAGAGCATTTCTGATGCCACCATCTCCCTGGCTGCTGTGGATCCCTGTTACTGCTGTACCGAGAGGCTGGCAGTGGCGCTGGACCGGGCATCGGGCAAACGGATCATGAATGCAAAGGAGATCATCAATCACTCCACAGAATTAACAAACAAGTTGCTTCAACATGAATAAACAATGATCATGACCCAGGCCATACAAATCATCGCTGTTCCCGTTCTGATTGGGATCCTGTTGTTCCTGCTGCCGTCAGCATTCAGGTTGATCAAAGCCATCATCACCATTGGTGTGATCCTCTTTACAGGATATCTGGCCATATCGCTGTTCGGTTCAGAAGACCTGGTATTCTCCCCGGATTACTGGGCAGAAGCCGAAAAGTACTGCTCCTTCTCCCTGGATGGATTAAGCAAACTCATCCTGCTGTTTATGAGTTTGTTCTCCCTGCTGGTTGCCATCTACTCTGTGAATTATAAAGCTGCCGGCGCCATGCGGAACTACCATGCCTGGTTCCTGATTACCCTGGGCTTTTCATACGGTGCCGTACTGGCCAACAACCTGCTGCTTTTCCTGATTTGCTGGGGGATCCTGGGCATTTCACTCTACAGGCTGGTACACGGAAAAGATGAAAAAAGCAGCGCAGCAGCCAAAAAGACCCTGGTGCTGATCGGAGCCTCCGACGGGATCATGATTCTCGGGATTGCCATTATCTGGAGGGTTACCGGAACCCTCAACATGGACGAGATCGCCCTCCCCACAAGTGACCTGGTACGGACCGTGGCCTGCCTTTCCCTGCTTGTGGGAAGTTTTACCAAAGCCGGAGCCTTTCCGTTTCATACCTGGGTTCCCGATTATTCGGAATCAGCTCCAGCCACCTCATCGGCCTACCTTCCTGCCTCCCTCGATAAGCTTCTGGGCATTTACTTCCTTGCCAGGATCACAACCCAGCTGTTTGTCATCGGCGACTGGATGAGGTTCGTATTGCTGACCATCGGGGTGGTGACTATTATCACAGCGGTAATGATGGCCCTGGTGCAGCACAACTACAAACGGCTGCTCGGTTTTCACGCAGTCTCCCAGGTGGGATATATGATATTGGGTTTCGGCCTGGGATCCATGATTGGAATTGCCGCCGGTCTGTTTCACATGATTAATCATGCCACCTACAAATGTGGGCTTTTTCTGGCGGCCGGTGCAGTAGAGCAACAGAGTGGGAAAGAGGAATTGGAAGATCTAGGGGGATTATCCAGGGCCATGCCGCTTACTTTTTTTGCCACCCTGGTATTTGCCCTCTCCATATCGGGGATTCCTCCGTTCAATGGATTTGCATCCAAGTGGATGATCTACCAGGGAATCATCGATTTCGGGCAGGGCACAGGAATTTCTAACCAACTTTGGATCGTCTGGCTCGGCCTGGCTGTGCTGGGCTCTGCTCTCACCCTGGCCAGCTTTATCAAGTATACGGGAGGGATATTCCTGGGACGTCGGCAAAAAACAGTCTCCAAAATCAAAGAAGTATCTCCGGTAATGTGGGTTCCCATGCTGATCCTTGCCTTGGTTTGTATAGGTTTTGGCGTGTTTGGAAGCAACCTGGTTGTTCCAAAGTTATTTATGCCGGTGGCGGGAACATTTGAATATACAGGAACCTGGGCATCATCCACTGTAAGTGTACTGGTATTGGTCTCCATTGTCCTGGGTCTGCTTATTTACCTCCTGGGCAACGTGAAGAATTTCCGGACCTCCGATAGTTTTGTGGGGGGAGAAAAAATCCAGGATGAAACCTCATTTTCAACCCTGGAATTCTATAAAAGCTTGCAGGAATTCAAATGGCTGGATGTCATGTACCGAAGGGCCCAAGATCGCTGGTTTGATCTGTATGACCTTTCGAGGCAGTTTATCTCCTGGCTGGGCGGCATTTTTAGCCGGCTCCACACCGGAGTACTGCACGACTACACGTTATGGGTTTTTGCAGGTCTTGTGATCCTTTTGCTGTTGCTAATCACCTAATCTGATCAAAACATGGAATTAACAATTTCCATCATACTGGGATTTATGATCATCGGAGCGATCTACGCAATCCATGCAAAAGATCTTCTCTCGGCGGTGATCGCCATGGGCATAGTAGGCTACGGACTTGTGATCTGCTTCCTTCTGCTGAAAGCCCCCGACCTTGCCATCGTTCAAATCGTGATAGAAACTATCACCCTGGTGATCATGGTGGCAGTGGTGCTGGATAGCACCAGGAAGGAGTTAGAGCTTCCCTTCGACAGGAAATCCCTGGTCAATATGGTCACAGGGTTCGTCATTTTTGCCGGCTTGTTCTATTTTTTCCTGCACGCCATAGAGCACCTCGACCCGCTCGGAATGCATTCACTCAGAATGGCCGAGCCCTATGTAAACGGTGCCGTGGAGCTTACTGGCAGCATCAATCTGGTCACAGGTGTTCTCTTTGACTTCAGGGCCTATGATACCCTGGGGGAAGCCGTCATCCTGTACACAGCCGCACTTGGGGCGCTCACCCTGCTTAGAATGAAAGGAAAAAAAACAGTCTGATATGGAAGGAATGTCCACAATAGTCAAAAAGGTAAGCCAGCTGGTGGCAGGAATAATTTTCATGTACGGGATCTACATCATCCTGCATGGGCACCTTACCCCGGGAGGAGGTTTTGCCGGCGGTGCCATCATTGCAGGCGCATTTATCCTGCTTATCCTGGCCTTTGGAAGCAGCGCCCTCAACCTGAAAAAAGAGGTGGCCGGTTCATCCAATACAGAGAGCGTGGCCATTCTGATGGTGGTGATCCTTGCCATCATGTCCCTTTTGATGGGTATCAAGGTTTTCTTCACCAACTTTCTTCCTAAAGGGGAACCGGGTACCCTTCTGAGTGCAGGAGTAATCCCGCTCTACAATATTTTCATTGGCATCGAAGTGGCCGGGGCGATCCTGACCATTTTCCTTGCACTGGTAATCTTTAAAGAGGAGAGCTCAAAATGACCGTCTATCTGCTTTGTTTCGTTCTTTTCCTGGTGGGCCTTTACGGGGTGATCACCCGGAGAAACCTGATCAAGATTGCTATATCTCTTTCGATCATGGAGTTCAGCATATTCCTGATTCTTGTGCTGATCGGCTATATTGATAATGGCCTGGCGCCCATCGTCGATCCCGGGTCAAACGCACAGGTATACGTGGATCCCCTGCCCCAGGCCATGGTGCTTACTGCCATTGTGATCGGTCTGGCTACTACAGCCATGCTTATGGCCATAGCCATCAGGCTCTACCGAAAGTACAAGACCTTTGACATACGTGAAATAAAAAACCTAAGAGGATAGAAGATGGATGCACTGATCCCCCTGTTTGTCGCCATACCGCTGATATCAGCCTTTCTGATTATCATTCTTGGAAAGCTGGTAAAGGGATTTCACAGGTTCCTGGCACCACTGACCCTGCTGGTGCTGCTGATCATGGCTCTCTATGAGTTTACCAGCCTGGGCGGAACGTCCCACACCTATGCCATGGGAGGATGGATCGGCGATGGAGGGTTCCCGGTGGGAATTTTCCTGGTACTGGACGGATTCTCGGTACTTATGCTCTGCATCATCAACCTCATAGGGCTCGTCGCCCTCTTCTATTCGCTGTCGTACATTGCCAAATACACCGCCGAGGCCAATTATTATGCCCTGTTCTGCCTGATTGTTGCCGGGATGAACGGGGTGGTTCTGAGTGGTGACCTTTTCAACCTGTTTGTCTTCCTGGAGGTATCGGTAATCTCCTCCTATGCCCTGGTGGCTTTTGGAGTGGGTAAAACCGAACTGGAAGCATCTTTCAAATACCAGGTGCTCGGGGGACTGGCTTCGATGCTGATCCTGCTGGCCATCAGCTTGATTTACTGGAAGACCAAAACAGTCAATATTGCCGATATAAGAAATGTGCTGGATGCGGGGTACAGCAAATCCTTTTACGTATTTGTCCAGGTATTGCTCATTTCGGGTTTCGGGTTGAAAGCGGCCATCATCCCGTTCCATGCATGGTTACCCGACGCCCACTCTTCAGCTCCATCACCTATTTCTGCCATGCTCTCCGGGGTCCTGATCAAAGCTGTGGGAATTTATGTCCTGATCCGTCTCTTCTTTAATATGTTTGTATTCAGCCATGAGATTGCCATGGTAATTACCTCTCTTGGAGTCATATCCATGGTTGTGGGGTCGCTGTTGGCCCTCATACAATGGGATGTTAAAAGGTTGCTTGCCTATTCAAGCATAAGCCAGATGGGATACGTGGTAATGGCATTCGGGATGGGGATTCTCCTGTTGCTGAAGGGCGACAATGAACCCGCTGCAATCCTGGCCATCGGTGGGGGGATCTACCACATGATCAACCACGCGGTTTTCAAAGGATTGCTCTTCCTCAATGCCGGTTCACTGGAATACCGGCTCGACACACGCAATCTGAAAGAAATGGGAGGACTTTCAAAGGCCATGCCGGTCACATCCACTACCTCTTTCATGGCCTCCATGTCCATTTCAGGAATCCCTCCATTCAACGGCTTTTTCAGCAAACTGATCATCATTGTTGCTGCTATCAACGGGAGGTTCTACCTGCTGGCCACACTGGCTGTGATTGTAAGCATTATCACACTTGCCTACTTTTTGAAATTTCAACGATTTGCTTTCTTCAATAAGGCCGCCGGGAAGGCTGTTCAGAAAATTAAAGAGGTTCCTTTTCCCATGTCTTTCAGCATGATTTTCCTGGCAGTTCTTTGTTTGGCCTTGAGCCTGTTGGCCATTCCGTCTGTGAGCGAAACTGTTCTTCGCCCTGCCATTGATGTGCTGATTCAATTTGAACTCTATTCAACAACTCTTATTGGAATTTGATATGAGATACCTGGCGCTGTTCATACTGTCCTTTGTTTTCTGGATGCTCCTGACCTTCGATCTCTCTGTGGCCAACCTTGTAGCCGGCGGAGCAGCTGCCCTGGTCACCTCACTGCTGTTTACGAAATACTTTTTCCATAAGGTGGTGAAATTCATACAACCGGTACGCTACTTCTGGTTTCTTGTTTACCTGGTCATTTTTACCTGGGAGTGCATCAAGGCCAATTTCGATGTGGCCTACCGCGTGTTGCACCCCGCCATGCCGATCAAGCCCGGGATCGTTAAGGTCAAACTGGAACTGAAGTCTGACTTTGCAAGAGCCATGCTGGCCAATTCCATCACCATGACACCGGGTACCATTTCGGTGGACATCATCGATGATGTACTCTACGTACACTGGATCTACGTAAGTTCGGAAGATCCGGAAATCTACAGCCGGAAAATTGCAGGAAAATTCGAAAAATATATTAAAAAGATCTTTGAATAATGGACATGCTCGCTTTTCTTCTTTACATCCAGATGGCCCTGGCGGCGTTTTGCCTGTTCAGGGTTATTCGCGGACCCTCAATTGCGGACCGCATGGTCGGACTCGATATTTTCGGTATACTGGTAGTGGGGATCTGTGCCATTCTTTGCATACAGACCCAGCGTAGTTTTATCCTGGATATCGGGATCACCTGGATCATACTCAGTTTCATTGGAACCCTCACCCTCGCCAAATACCTTAGCGGCAAAAAACTAAACGAATAAGATGGTAAGCACAATATTTATCAGCGTAGGTGTACTTTTTAATCTGTTTGGCTGCATCGGTTTAATCAGACTTCCTGATGTATACAACAGATTGCAGTCTGCCACCAAATGTGTAACCCTGGGTACGTGCAGCATCCTGGTGGGTGTAGCATTTCATTTTGGACTGATCGATGCTGGCGTCAAAGCCCTGATTGCCATACCCCTTCTTTTCTTTAGCGCAACAGTGGCTGCCCATGCGTTGGTAAGGGGCGCCTACCACGCAGGCATTAAAATGGGAGATAAAAGTGTTAAGGACGACTATAAAGATGCGGTAAAATGAAGTATCCAAAGATCAGAGAGCTCAAAGAGGCGGTCATTTCGCTGGTCACACCGGCCTATACCACCTCCTTCCCCCGCAAACCCCATATCCCTTTTGAAAACTACAGGGGAAAACCTGAAGTGGACGATAAAAACTGTGTGGGCTGCGAAACCTGCGCCAATGTTTGTCCCTCCAGGGCCATTACCATTGAGGATGACCGTACCACCGGGAAGAGAGTAATCACCAGAAATTTCGGGAAATGCATCTTCTGTGGAATGTGCCAGCAACACTGCATCACCGGCAAGGGGGTCACGCTTTCGGACAAGATTTTCGACCTGGCGGTTTTTGACAGGAATAAGGTGATTGAGAAGCAGGAAAAGAACCTGGTGATCTGTAAGAATTGCAACGCTGTCATAACTACCGATGAGCACATCAGGTACATGCATAACAAACTGGGACCCTTAGCTTTTGCTTCTATCCTCAACCTGAATCTGCTGAACGAAAAGCTTGAACTCGTCAAAAAAGAGGAGACTGAAGTTGAGATCAGGGATGGATTGAAAAGAAAAGATATGTTCAACATCATCTGTCCCAATTGTATGCGGTCAGTCTTAATTCAATATATTTAGCCGTACGTGCATAACCTGGCTGACCTGCTCGAACAAACCCGCCGATTATTGTTTATCGGTGTGGGTAATGTGTTGAAATCCGACGATGGTGTTGGCGTATTCATCAGCAGACAGATCGTTGAAAGGCCGGGTATTTTATCACTGACAGTCGAAGTCAGTATCGAAAACTATATAGGTAAAATCAACTCCCGGGAACCCGAAGAGATTGTGATCATAGATTGTATGGAACTTGGAAGCAGTCCGGGAACTTACCGCCTGATGGAACTAAAAAATGTGGAGGACATCACCTTTAATACCCACAACATCTCTCTTAACAAACTGGGGGATTTTTTCCACTATCCTACTTATGTGCTCGGGGTACAGCCCCGGAGCGTGGAATTCGGGGATGAATTATCTCCGCCTGTAATGGATTCGGCCAAGCGAATCGTCAATATGATTAACCAAACAAACAGATAGCTATGTCCAACAATTATTCATGCCCGGAGTGCAAAAGCAAGATGAATATCGGCAGTTCACTTGTTTTTTCGGCCAAATCGCCCGATAATAAAAGGGGGCTTCTTTTCCTCGACACGGAACTTGGAAATTATACCAAAAGAACCCATCCCGATTATGAGCTTCAGCAAGGGGTGGAGTATAAGTTCTATTGTCCCGTATGCCATATCAAACTGAACAAGGCAGAAAATCCCAACCTGGTCAAGGTCCACATGACCGATGATACCGGTAAAGAGTTTGAGATCAATATTTCAAATACAATCGGTGAACACTGCACCTACAAAATTAAGGAAAAGTCGGTGGAAGCATTTGGACCGGATGCAGACAGATACAACAAATACCTTGATCTGCCCAGCGAGTACCATAAGTACCTGTAGATAAATTGTCTTTTTATGAACCCCGTAATACTCTCACTTACGGGGTTTTGTATTTTTTAGAAATAGAAAATCCCTGGAAAAGATCATATATATTTAATACATTCGTTATAATAATTGAACTGTGGAACGATAAACTACCGCGATGAAAAAAACAATTCGACAACATTCTGCAACCATTCTGCTTGCAGGTTTATTCATATCCTGCATGCAAACTGCCGGGGCACAATCGGGTGCCATTGAAGTGCTGGACTCGGCCAGCCTGGAGTCCCAGTTGGAATATATTCACGGAAACACCAGGGTCTATAATAATTACAGGGCCATTCGGGAGGATGTTTTTCTGAAGATTAAAGGAAACGTGACCGACTCTCTGAATGAAGAGAAACTTCAGGTGGCGCAATTAAACAGCCGGCTTACAGAACGGAATTTTCAGATTGAGACATTAAATACTGAGCTGGCGAGAACCAAAAATGAGAAGGATGAGGCGATCCGCAACAAAGACAGCCTCTCCATCTTCGGAATCAAGATGAATAAAGCTCTCTACAGCTCGGTCATGTGGCTTATTATACTGGGGCTGGCTGCTCTTGCAATAATCATGGTAGTATTATTCAAACGTTCTTATTCAGTAACCAGTCAGGTCAAGAACGAACTTAATACCACCCTTGAAGAGTTTGGGCAATACAGGAAAAGTTCCAGGGAGAAATACGAAAAACTGGTGGTTTCACACCACGGCGAGATCATGAGGCTGAAAAACAGCTAAACCCCTTGAAATATATTGGTTTTATCGTCTAGTGTCAGGTTTTATCATCAAATCCGACTATAGGATTAGAAATCTGATGCTGATGCAAAACCAAGTCCATATTTCCATTGACCAGTTTAAGAAAATGGATGACCTTGCCATCCATGAATATGGACTGACCATTGAATTGATGATGGATAATGCAGGACTTCAGCTTGCCCGTCTCATCAGTCAATATGCCACCAAACAGAGCAACATAAACCTGGGCATAGGTACCGGGAACAATGGAGGGGGTGGATTGGTAGCTGCCCGAAGACTTTCAGGTTGGGGATACCATGTAAGTCTTGATATCCCGGATACCGGTCTGAAATCCCTTCCAGCAAGACAGCTTGACAGGTCCCTGGCTGCAGGAGCTGCCGTCAGACCCATTACAAAACCAGATATTTTTGTGGACGCCTATTTTGGCTTCTCTCAAAGACTCCCCCTGCCAGACTCATACCGCGCTTCTATCAACAAGGCCAACCAACACTCTGTATTCAAAATCTCCCTTGATCTTCCATCCGGATTCAATAAAGAAAATGGAAAGATGCTCTTCCGGCCCGATCTTATTCTAACCCTGGCCGCCCCAAAGACAGAATTGATCAAATTTGGATATGGACCTATTCTTCAAATTGCTGACATTGCCATTCCCCGCGAGCTATATGATCATTTTGGTATCCTCCAACCCCCATTTCAACAATCGGGTATCATTAAATACCTGTCACACGAAAAAGAATCTTAAATCTCTAAATCATGCAGTGGTACATTCCCATAACCATCATCCCGGGCGTTGGCCTGATTATTATCTCTACCTCCAGCCTGTTAATTGCCCTGAACATTGAAATCTCTGAACTGAACCTTAAGAAAGAGATATTCGGAGAGATCATTGCCATGAAAATTGAACAATTGAAAAAGTTAAACTGGGCCATGGTTTTTCTTTACGCAGGAATCCTGTTCTTTCTCTTATCGGGTCTTCTTGCGGGTCTGATCAATCCGCTGAGCATACTGGTCCAGGTCACAATGATAGGCGGTGTGGCTTCTTCGCTGATTGCCATTGTATACCTGATCTCATTTGGTTTCCGCTCGGTCCAAATCAGGCAAAATCATTTGAGATTATAGAGCCTCCCTTTCAACTATTTAACAATCTGTCAACATCGTTGGGCTTTCATTTGTGGGATCCATATCTTTAAGAAAAACCTCACAATATGAATAACATACCCGTTCTGCATGTGACCGGAGAATCCCTTGCACTTACCTATGAAGCCGCTCTGGTGAAACTCTACAAAGAAGGGACCCGCTTCCTTACCCAGTATGACAAACCAGGAGATCCGCTCAGCATGGATTGTACACTAAATGCCACCGTTCTAAATCCCGAAGCCGACCCTATGATCCACCAGGCTTTTCCCGGGGGAATCGACGAGCTAAAGGAGTATGTGATGGAGCTGAAGGGTAAGAAAGACCACTGGGTGAAAAACATGAACGATCCCGGCGATACACGCTGGGAATACACCTATCATGGAAGGTTACAACGATATGGTTCCTGGAAAGAGACCGTCGAAGAGAACGGGAAACCTGTAAGAAAAGATGTGGGCTTCCAGGTAGACCAGATCGAACATGTGATTCAGAAACTGGTGGATCAGCCCTACACCCGCCAGGCGCAGATGATTACCTGGATGCCCAACCACGACCTGCAGGTCTATGATCCGCCCTGCCTTCAATCCCTCTGGTACAGGATCATGGAAGATGAGAATGGGGTACAGTGGCTTAACTCCAACATCCGCTTCAGAAGCAACGATGCGTGGGGAGCCAGTTTTATGAATATGTTCGGATTTAGCCGATTCAACCGCGAGGTGATCGCTGATGAAGTGGCGCGAAGAAGCGGGAAGGAAGTGCGCCTGGGAAGAATGAACTGGCAGGCCGATTCATACCACATTTATGGACGCGATATTGCACAGGCCAAAGCCATGCTGTTTGACCGGCTCGATTCCTTGTCCCTGGAGGAACGGACCTTCAATTTCGGGGACGATTTTATCCGGGAGATGTACGAACAGGCCGAACAGGCAGCATTAATGAAAATCAGGAAGTACGACGAAGAGCATGCCCAATAAAATACCTCTTCAGGATCTCTTCAGTCTGTTCCGGACTTTCGTATAATTCCATCTCTACTTTGTCGCTCCCCGCAATCATGGCAGAGAGTGCTTTTCCCGATCCGGCATCATAGAGACAAAGTACAGGTTTGCCCATTTCAATAGCGCGCCCGATCTCATAACCCACTCCCAGGCTGGGAACAGTCACCTCGGCCACCAGCAGATCAGACTCCAAGATCCACCCAAGATCGCGGTCATGGATCTCCTTGTCGGAAAGCACTCTGTCCTTATTATGTATCATCTCATCGCTACCTATATGCTCGGTCAGAACGGTTCCGAAACCACGCAGCATTCCAATGATTTTTTCATAGGTCAGAGCCAGTTCTCTGCCCCCCCTGATCGATCCGCAGAAATATATCTTCATATGATTTTATCTATTTAGCCGTAAAACCATTTCACTTTAGGGAATGGATATAAGGCGATTTTTTGTATATTACATAATGTATTCGATAACCAAGAATACAACAACCGCCGGGCAGGCGGGGCTGGTCTGTGGATCGAATCGCATAAGTGGTCGGAAGCAGAAACCCGCAAGAAACCGCGAGGAAGTACTGACCGATAATTTGTATTGGAATCCATTTCATTTATGGAATGGAGGATGTCAACGGATTAAATTTAAGTAAATTAGTGTATCTTATTCATCCACTAATAAAAGAATTATCATGACATCAGAGATTTCAAGCAATGCCCCCGCGGGAGCAGTATACGGATTAGGTCTTATAGGTGCAGCAGTTTATTTCATTTCTACGGCTGCCGGATTTTGGATGGGAGTACTGGGTTTTATCAAAGCACTGGTATGGCCGGCCATTCTGATCTTCGATGCATTTAAGGCCCTGGGAGCCTGATCAAAGCTCCATATCGCCCAGGTGAAGGTCCAGTGCCCTGACCGATATCTGTATCTCCCTGACTGATATCCCCAGCGATACGATCAGCATCATCAGGGCGATTCCGAATATTACCTCAGCTGCTATCTGCAGTTCTATATAGACCAGGAACATACATAGTACACAGAGCAGCAGGCTACCGATACCCAACAGTTGCATGGTGCGTGTAAGCACCAGTCTTTTTCGCAGGTTCTGAATCTGTCCCACAATGATGGCGTCCCGATTCTCCTTGTAACGTGCATGCAGACTTCTGACCACATTTGCATAGGCCAGGAAACGGTTTGTATAGGCAAGCAACAGCAGAGATATGGCAGAGAAAAGCAGTGCCGGGGTAGTTAGGGTTAACTGGTTCATTGCTTGTGTGAATTTATGCTCTTACGCTGGCTTCAGGTAGTCTTTTCTGAATATCCTTTAGTTGTTCAATGCTCTCCAATCCGAGTGTGAATGCATCTGTCAATCCTGTACCTGTCTGGAATTGCAGGCACTCATCCTTCATATGCAGCAGCTGACCACAACCATATACTTTCATACCGATGATCGCTTTGCCATTGCTTTTCATTCGGGTAAGTACCTTGCGAACGGTCGGAACATCTGCATCCATTCTGGCTCCGCCCGGATTGTACCGCGCCAGGTCCACCTCCACCCAGGGTTCGTCTGCTGCAGTTTCCAGAGCTCCAATGGAGTGACACGATATACCATGAGCACGTAATATACCTTCCTCTTTTGCCTCGGCCAGTGCTTCCATGGCGCCCTTCATGTTCTGGTTCCATTCAGGATCGGTGACAGCATGAAGCAGTATGATATCCAGGTAATCGGTTCCCAGTTCCAGCCTGAAACGGTCCAGGTCCTTTTTCACATCTTCATAGGTTTTTGAATTGGTCTTGGTAAGGATCACTACTTTTTCTCTTTCCACCTTTTTCAGAGCGGTTCCCACATGGGGATGCGATCCATACTGATCCGCGGTTTCCCAGAAATTGATCCCCTCATCGAACCCCGCACGTAGCAGGTCTGATACTCCCTTAATACCCAGTTGCCGGGTCTGGTTGGAAGCTCCTCCATAGCCATGGGTCCCGGTGCCCATGGCCATCCGTGACATTTCAATGCCCGTATTACCAAGTTTGACCCTGTCGTAAGGATATAGCTTCTTTTCAACGGCCAGGGCCGCATAAGGAAATGCCGACAAAACTGCCACTCCTGCAATGCTGTTACGGATAAATGTCCTTCTTTTCATAAGTCTCACTTTGAAGTTCAATTCGTAAGATACCAAAACTCCGAACCAAAATCCACTCTGCAATCCCGGGAAACCCTCTGCTATTGTTTTCGCCCTGAAATAATCAAGTGCCTCTTTTGCCCCATCCAGTCCACCACAATCCCCAACAAATTTGTTAAAGTTGAAAATGGAGAATACTGGCGTTTCGCTCTTCATAATGACAGGATGGCGGCCAACAGGGTCAGAATCAGTTTCCAGACAGGTATCCTGTTTTTCATTTCGGATTCATTTGTTTGGTCCAGGACTAATTAATCAATATATCTATGGCTGGGAGCCATAAGGAGATCTTCACGAATGCGTATCTTGTCTGTATGATAGAACAAGGCAAACAGTGTGAATTAAATATTCTGAAAAGGGCCGGTTTCGGCCTATACCTGTCAGATGATTCTGGAGAAGAGGTGCTGCTCCCCAATAAATACTGCACAGAAGAGATGAAACCCGGGGGAAAAGTAAAAGTCTTTATCTACCGGGATTCTGAAGGAAGAAAAGTGGCTACTACCCAGGCTCAAAAAATATACCTCCACGAATTTGCGTTGCTGAAAGTAACTGCAGTAACCGTTGTGGGCGCCTTCCTTGACTGGGGTCTGGATAAGGATCTGATGGTTCCATTCAGGGAGCAAAAGCAAAAAATGGAGGAGGGACGATGGTATATTGTCTACCTCGACCTGGACCAGAAAACCGACCGACTGTTTGCCAGCAACCGGGTGGAGCGGTACCTGCAAAACGATGAGTTATCCGTAAAAGAGGGCGAGGAGGTTGCCTTGGTGGTACAGCAGAAAACCGACTTGGGTTATGCGGTCATCATCAACCATGCCCATAAAGGATTGATTTTTGATAACGAGGTGTTTAAAGAGATCCGCATCGGGGATACCCTGAAAGGTTTTGTGAAGAAGGTCCGGGACGATCAAAAAATCGACATCTCCATACAACCCCTGGATTACAGGAGCGCCAATGACGCTAACAGTAAATTGATCTGCAAACAACTGGAAGAGAACGACGGTTTTTTACCCCTTACTGATAAAAGTACCCCGGAGGAGATCTCCGCCCAATTCGGTATCAGCAAGAAAGCGTTCAAAAAGTCATTGGGCGCCCTGTATAAACAACGAAAAATTGAAATTCAGCCCGGAGGCATTAAATTACTTTAATTGCTTGATCCAGTCTGACATAAGCTCAAGAGTATTTGGATCGAAAGTCTCTTCAATCTGACTATACTCTGCGGGTAGGCCCGTTTCGCAGTTTTGAAACAGGTGGTTCAGTCCGGGCAATATCATCGCCGTAACCTCGCTGTTGCCAGAGGACTGTAAGCCCTTTTTTATGGTATTGATGTTCTTGTCCGGTAAAACCTGACAATCTTTCCCTCCGTTTAATGCAAGTACCGGACATTTTATTGAACCAAATTCAGAAGAGGGATCAAACATGACGAAATATCGCATCCAGTCATAGGAAGATGCGGGGATGGAGCCCAAGAGATCAAGCTTACTCTGCTCAATATCCTCCTGGCTATAATTGTCCATCTCCTTATTTGAATAATAGGCTGAGGTAAACTCTATAACTTCCTCACCCCATGATTGATGCGATTCATTGGTTATCATCAGTTCATACACTTTACTCATGACGATTTTGTTGTCTTCCAACACAGACTCATCCACCCCACTCATCCTGGAAATGTAGTCGCTCTGCTCCAGGAGGATGGTTTTTCCATCCACACCAGGACCTGCAAGGGAGATAATAAAAGCAAGATCATCATATTCCGACGCAAGCATAAAGGCGATCATTCCTCCCTCGCTATGTCCGATCACTCCAATTCTGGATTTATCTATTTCATTCCGGGTGAACAAATACTCAATGGCCGATCTTGCATCGACTGCATGATCCGCTGTGGTGGATCCTGTGGTGCTGCCTCCCGACGAGGCTACTCCACGGTCATCATAACGCAATACCGCAATTCCATTCCCCGACAGGTGATCCGCAATCACCTTGAATGGCTTATGACCAAATATTTCTTCATCCCTGTTCTGACTTCCGGAACCTGTAACCAACACAACCACCGGGAAAGGTCCCTGACCTGCAGGTACTGTAAGTGTTCCGCCCAACGAAAAATCCTGAGCTTTTTGCTTGAATGAAACTTCCTCCTCTTTATATGGAAACGGGGGTTGGGGTTCCTGTGGACGGTTCAGCACAAAGACGCCGGCCTGTTTATCAAGGTTGAGAACAAAACTTCTCCCTGCCTGGTTCCACTCTCCTTCGATGGTGGAGGAAGTGGTGAATTTTCCTACGAAATATCCCTTAATCATGGGTGCCTCAATTCTCAACGAATCGCCGATCACACTTACCTCTCCCAGGGGAATTCCCATGGCTCCCTGATCGGGACTGTCGAGGGTGGCTTCAAAAGAAGCCTCCCCGGCCACAGAAATATTGAATACAAGCCGCAACTCAATGTTGCCTGCATTCAGGGTTCCCAGCCACGATCCGGCAACCTGTTCCTTTTCAACCTGGCCAAAGCTCTGCTGGAATGAGAGAGTCCATAAAACCACCTGAAGGATTTTTGTCACGAATTTCATAATCTGCAAATTCAATGAGTATCAATAAGTATCTGTAAAACTATCTATAACAAATATAGATGAAATAGAATGGCGTTTCCCGGGCGCACTAAGAAAGCCCCCGCAGATCGAATATCTGCGGGGGCCTATATCAAAACAAATTTCCTCTCAACTGAACTGCTGCATCAGCTTTCCAATATATTTATTTATTTCTTGTGCGCTATCATTAGTCTATAGCTCTCTTTTTCAAAGAATTGTTAAAAAGGGTGTTAATTAACGATGGTTTAGGTACTACTCCGGTATATGTTGTAATTTGCTGTCATAGTATCCCTCCAATAAGAATTTCCTTCCCAACTATTGCTTCTTAAAACCACGTATTCTTTTCGTGATTAAAATAGATACCATGGAACAATATGATACATTAGTTGAAAATCAATATTACACTCCCGGGCTTTTTGAAAACATTCTGGAACGACTTAAACAACAAGAAGTTGATATCAGCAAAGTATCGAGAGGAAATATTGCAGGAGTTGATGAGTTCCACGTAAGAGGCGCAGAAGTCTCGTTGGAACTGGCAAAGGAGGTTGAACTTAAAAATTCTAAAGTGCTTGATGTGGGATGCGGGATTGGCGGACCATCAAGAATGCTTGCCGATCAATTCAACTGCAAGGTAACTGGCATTGATCTTTGCCAGGAATTCATCAGGACAGCCCGGGGATTGTCTGAGATAGTCGGTCTTCAATATAACACAGAATTTTTACAGGCCAGCGCACTTGATCTACCCTTTAATAAAGGCTCTTTTGATGTCGTCTGGACTCAGCATGTCCAGATGAATATCAATGACAAAGGCAAATTTTATTCGGAAATTAATAGGGTACTATCTGACCAGGGCATGCTAATTTATTATGATATTTTCAGAAAGAATTCAGCCGATGTGAATTATCCGGTTCCGTGGGCAGATAATTCCTCAGTCAGCTTTCTTGGAACCATTAAAAATATGAATAACATTCTTATAGAGTTGGGATTTAATAAATTTCATACTACAGATCAAACTTCAAAGGCAATCCTGTTTCTTTCCGATTTGTTTGAAAAACTGAAAATGAACGGTCCGCCAAAACTGGGTTTAAATGTTTTGATGGGGAAATCAACCGGGGAAAAACTTTTGAATATACTTAAAGGCCTTGAGGAAGGGAAAATAGTTCTTCAAAGCGGCATATATAAAAAACAAAATCAATAATGGAGGATGAACAATGGAAAAATTTCTGATTGAAGTTCCGCATGGAGAGGATAAAGCCTCATGCATGCGTGCAGTACAGGTCTTTCTTTCTTCCGGTTCTCATTTTGTTACGAATGCAGAATGGGGGTGCATGGACGGAGACCATAAAGCCTGGCTCATAGTAGAGACTGAAAACAAGGAGGCTGCAAAGCGTTTATTGCCTTCTTCTTACCAACGAGATGCAAAGATTATCAGTATTCGCAAATTGACCAGGAAGGATCTGGAAGAGTCCATCATGGATCATCATAAAGATTAATGTATCTCCCATAATTGGAAAGCCCCCGCGGACATTTGATCTACGGGGGCTTTTGCTTTTTGGTGGTGTTGTCATCCTTCTGCATGTCCTATGAAATCTCCTACCCGATTTCCAGGTCATTGAACTGAAAAAGAACAAGCATCTTAAGAATATGTTCAACATTTAAAAGTAATTTTAGAATCTGTGAAACAAAACAACACCATGAAAAGAAAGACATTTTTGATCCGGTCATTTTCAACACTGGCTGGTATATTCGCCGTACCAACAATAAATTTATTAGCACAGAATCCTTCCCAGGATCAAAAAAATAAACCTCTGATCATTTCTACCTGGCCACATGGTTTGGAGGCAAATGTTGCAGCGTGGGAAGTGCTAAAGGAAAATGGCAGAGCCCTGGATGCAGTGGAAAAAGGCGTCAGGGTAACCGAACTTGATCCGTCAGTTACATCTGTTGGAGTTGGAAGTTACCCCGATAGCGATGGAAATATAACACTGGATGCCAGTATAATGAACGAACATGGGAACTGCGGTGCCGTTTCATTCCTACAGCATATTAAAACACCCATATCTGTGGCAAGAATGGTCATGGAAAAAACTCCTCATGTGATGCTGGCAGGCGAAGGGGCTTTACAGTTTGCACTTGCAAACGGATTTAGAAAAGAAGATTTGCATACTGATTTCTCAAGGCAACAATGGAAAGAGTGGAAGAAAAGCAATAAAATTGTGCCAATCGATCTCCACAATCATGATACTATAAGCATGTTGGCCATTGATAATAACGGAGATATTTCAGGAGCATGTACAACCGGAGGTCTGGCTTTTAAACATCCTGGCAGGGTTGGCGATTCACCGATTATTGGTGCCGGTCTCTATGTTGACAACGAGATTGGCGGTGCAGGAGCAACAGGTGTAGGTGAAGTAATTATGAAAACTTTAGGCACACATTTAATCGTTGAATTGATGAGAAACGGACTTTCACCCTATGCCGCATGTAAAGAAGCTGTGATGCGCGCTGTAAAAAAAGTGCCTGATGCCAGGAATCTTCCCGTCTACTACATTGCTGTAAATAAACAGGGTGACTTTGGAGCATATGGCACAAATACAGCATTTGAATATGCCGTTTATACAGAAAACAAAGGGAATACTCTTCACAAGGCCGATAGTGTATTCTAATGAAGAAGTGGTCAGGATTCTTGTGGTGAGGGCTCCGAAACCCACAACAAAAACAAAGTTACTTTAACAAATAAGATATGTCAGAGTTTAGCAACAACAATCAGAAACGAGTTGAAGATTTACTCGCATTTTCTCTTGGAATAATGAGCGGAGAAGATGGAAGAATGCTTCTTGAAAAATACAAAGAGGCAATAGAACATGTTACTCCACAGGACATGCTAAATCTCGAAGACAAACAGATGCAAATGGGCATTAAACCTGAAGCAATTAAAAAAGATGTAGATAAGGTGATCAATATCTTTTTTAAGAAACTCAAGGAATATAGTTGGGAAAA
>JAGLPR010000020.1 GCA_023137255.1 Bacteroidales bacterium
TCAAACTCCTCCAGGCGCTTTGACGGATCCACTGCCAGGTCGGGATTTACATTGTAATAATCCTTTACCGAATAAGGAGATCCGGCCCTGCCTTTTACCACGTCCGGATCGTCGCCGGGAATCCCGTAAGATGAATAATCAGTGACCATGGCATGGTGAAGCACCCCGGTGTACCAGATATGAGAAATCCCCAGGTCCTTAATGGCCTCAAGCGCTTCATCGCTAAAATCATTGAACTTCCCCACACCATTCTCTTCAATGGTTCCCCATGGTTTATTGGTGGTATTGGTATTGCCGAACAGGCGGGTAAATACCTGGTATACATTGATTTTCATCTCTTCTTTCTCAGATTTGATTTCTTCTGGCTGTGGTGATGCACATCCTGCAAATAATCCCACAACCAACAGGCCACGGGTAAGGTATGCTTTCATGTGCTTATATCTTCAATTTATACCTACGCTTCAACGATTTTCCACGGAACACAAGCCCTGAACAGGCTGTAAGTAATGCAACAATTATAAGAATAATTGCAAGCCGACCCCAATCTTCCCCAATGGACTTCCGAACCTCTATGTATCCGAACATGGAGCGGATCCATTCAGCGGCTCCCAGCAGCAAAAGGATCTGGATGGTTCTGGCCACCCATGCTTTCCTCACAAGAAGCAACAAGGGGATCACCAAACTGATGACCACTAAGGGAAACAAATCAGCCCTGGAAAAGTGAGCAGCCAGCAATCCAAACGACAACAATACGGGGAGTAATCTAAGCAGATTCATAATGCAAAATTTTTAATAAGGGTTTATGGAGTTGTGCTCCTGATGCAATAATAGTATAGTTGAGATTGACAGCCTGTGCAGAGAGGTCGAATTTGATCTCCCTTCCTTTGATATCAGAGACTGTGCCGCCGGCATTCCGGATCAGCAGCCATGGGACCGCAATGTCCCAGATCTTGGTAGTCTGGTTCAGTGCTGCTCCAAGCCTTCCGTCGGCCACATAACAGAAATCGATCAGGGAGTTGGTCGATCGGATGTTTCTCACCTCTCTGGATAAGCTGGCCATAATCTCCAATTCGGAACTGGTTTTTGCCCGATCTTCACTGAAATCAAAAGAGTAGGCTACCAGGTGTTCCGACAGATCCGTCGATGGGGTGACATGTAGCGGTTCACCGTTCCGTGTGGCGCTGCCCCCGGCCTCTGCCAGGTAGAGCTGTTGGTCCACCGGCAGGTACATCCCTCCCAGCACTGGAGTTTCCTTGTAAAACAGAGCGATGATCACCCCAAACCAGGGAAGGCCTGCAGCAAAGTTGGAAGTGCCATCCAGCGGATCCACCACCCAGGTGTATTCAGAATTGTTGTTGATGTACCCCGATTCCTCGGTGATCACATTGAAAGCTTCCGGAGCTTCATCAAAAACCTTTAGGATGGCTTGTTCCGAGGCCAGGTCAGCCTCGGTGACCACAGAACTGATGCTTTCTTTGATGGTGGCTTGGGTGGTCCGGCCCAGGTGATCGAGCAGAACCTCACCTCCTTTTTTCAGGGCTGTCTGGAAGATTTCTCTTGATTTTTCAGGAATCATCGCTTAAAATTACTCAAACCATTGAGTAAAATATTAAAACATCCAAAATTGACGGTTCGATCCCTTAAAGTTGAATGGATGAACCGCAGTCAATAGGCCCTAAACAAAAATACTTGCCAGCATTGTAAATGCAAGTCCGCAAAGGGCAATAATAGTTTCCATCATGGTCCACGACCTGAGGGTCTGTTTTTCGTCCATTCCGAAATATTTACTCACCAGCCAGAAACCACTATCGTTTACATGCGATAGTATGGTTGCTCCGGAAGCAATTGATATAACGATCAGGGCCAGTTCAGGAGCACTGGGATTGATGAAACTAAGTATCGGTGCTATGATCCCTGCTGCAGTAATCATGGCCACTGTAGCAGACCCCTGAGTTACTCTTACTATGGCTGCCAGAATCCAGGCAAGGAAAATGGGAGGCATAGCAGAGTCTGCAATAGAGTTGGCCATTAATTCACCAATTCCGCTATCCACCAGAATCTGCTTGAGTACACCGCCTGCACCAGTCACCAGGATAATGATTCCAGCCGGTCCCAGTGCTTTGTTGCTCAGATCGAGAAGTTCCTGCTTTGATTTCCCTCTTCGGATCCCCAGAAAATAGATGGCCAGAAGGGCCGCAATAATAAGGGCACTAAAAGGATGACCCAGGAATATCAGGATATCTGATACAAGCGTTTTTTCAAGAACTCCTTTATCCACTAATACGGAAGTGAAGGTATTCACCAGTATTAAAAAGAGGGGCACAGCAATTAGTAGTGCAATGGAGCGGAAAGACGGTAGCTTTTCTCCGGCGGCTGCACCAGCAGAATCATGCTGCATCATATCCGCTGGCGGCTGGATATTGATCTTGCCAGAAATATACTTTCCAAAAACTGGACCCGCGATGATGGCTGTTGGGATCCCCAGGATGAAGCCAAAGAAGATCACCCATCCAAGCTCAGCATCCAGGATATCAGCCACTGCAATGGGGCCCGGAGTTGGAGGCATAAAGCTGTGTGTCACAGCCAGACCGGCCAGCAAAGGAATCCCGTAGTATAAGAGAGATCTTTTCGTATCCCTCGACAGGGCATAGAGGATGGGTGCAAGAATGACCAATCCCACATCAAGAAAAACCGGAATGGCCACTATAAAACCTGTAATGACCATGGCCCAGGATGCTCTATCAGTACCGAACTTTTTAACCAGATGGTGAGCCAGGGATTCTGCCCCCCCGGAGGCTTCCAGGATCTGTCCAAAAATGGCCCCCAACCCGACCACAACAGCAACGAAACCAAGCGTGCCTCCCATTCCTTCCTGGATGCTCACCAGAATGTCCTTAAGGGGCATGCCTGAGAGAATGCCAACAAACATGGAGGTTACGAGGAGGGAGATAAATGCACTGATCTTGAACTTCAGCACCATTATTAGCAGTAGAGATACAGC
>JAGLPR010000200.1 GCA_023137255.1 Bacteroidales bacterium
AACAAGATCCTGATCCAGTACACCACTGCAGACGAGGTACTCAGGCTCCCCCTTGCATCACTCTATACTTCCAATTACTGGAAACAGTCGCTTTTTAAAGGTGCACTGATTGCAGATCTTGGATTTGATCTCTACTATACCACCAAGTACATGGCAAGTGGATATATGCCTGCCACCGGTGTGTTTCATTTGCAGGATGAAGCCAAAGTGGGTGCTTACCCCTTCCTGGATGTATTCCTTGCTTTTCGTGTGAAACGGACCCGGATATTTGCCTCGTACAACAACCTGTTGCACGGACTGGGATTTGTAGGGAACGATTTTTTTACCGCTTATCGGTATCCCATGAGGCCCAGGCACTTTAAGTTGGGCCTGGTTTGGAATTTCTACGACTGAAACCGCTCTCCAACAATTCATTATGACGATCAGTGTCAATCATAAAGCAGCCATTCTTTTACTTTTTGTATCGCTCCCACTGATCCTGGGATCTTGTTTTCGCAGGGACGAATCGAGGTTCAGGGATGTGGATCAGCTGAAACCGGACCAGGTGACACACCTGGAGATGATCCGGGAGAGGGGGGTACTCAGGGTGGTGACCGAATACAACTCCATCAGCTATTTTATCTACCGGGGACAGCCCATGGGGTTTCAGTATGAGATGCTGCAGGAGCTGGCGAACTACCTGGACCTTGCCCTTGAGGTGAGTGTAAGCAACGATCTGGAGAGGAATTTCAGCGATTTGAAGGAAGGGAATATGGATATGATTGCCATGAACCTGACGGTCACTTTGGAACGGAAATCTGAAGTCTCTTTCACTGCGCCACTGCTGCAGACCAGGCAGGTGCTGGTTCAGCGAAAGCCGCTCCAGTGGGAGAAAATGAACAGGGTACAGATGGAGTCTTCTTTAATCAGGAATCAGCTTGATCTTGCAGGTAAGGTGGTATATGTGCAGGCCGGATCTGTATATGAAGCCCGTCTCAGGTCTCTCTCCAATGAAATCGGTGGAGGCATAGAGGTCAGGGAGGTGCACCTGGAGGCTGAACAGCTGGTACAGCGTGTGGCACTTGGAGAGATTGATTATACCGTGTGCGATGAAAACGTGGGATTGGTCAACACCACCTATTTCCCGCAGCTCGATGTAAGCACCGCCATCTCATTTCCGCAGCATGTGGCCTGGGCGGTCCACCAACACTCCGACAGCCTCAGAAGGGTCATCGACCAGTGGATCAGTGGTCACCAGAAGACCAGGCATTATGCCATTCTATACAACAAGTACTTTCAGAACAGGCATGCTTACCGAAATATCCATAGTGAGGACTATACCCTTGGAAGCGGGAAAATTTCCAGGTTCGATGATGTGATTAAAAAGGAGGCTGAACGGATAGGATGGGACTGGAGACTGATGGCATCTGTCATCTACCAGGAATCGAGGTTCAATCCCGAGGCAGTTTCATGGGCAGGAGCGTTTGGATTGATGCAGCTGATGCCGGGCACAGCTGAGAATTACGGTATTACCATGGAATCCTCTCCCGAGGCCCAGATCAGGGCGGGAGCCAGTTTTATCAAATGGCTGGACGACCGGTTTATTGATGATATTGAGGACGAGGAGGAGCGGAATAAATTTGTACTGGCCTCCTACAATATAGGACTGGGCCATATACAGGATGCAAGAAGGCTGGCAGAGAGGTACGAGGCCGATCCCAATGTCTGGCACGGCAGCGTGGATGAGTGGCTGTTAAAGAAGTCAGATCCCACCTACTACACCGACCAGGTGGTAAAATATGGCTATGCCCGGGGAATTGAGACCTATAATTTTGTGAAGGAGATATTGAATCGTTATGAGCACTACAAAAACATCATGAACAACGAGGTTTTTGCATCCTGGCGGCCAATTGAAGAAATTCACTCAATATCATTGCAGTAGCCCCCCAGATCTTATCTTTCCCTACACGGTAAAAGGGAGCCTTGACGGGTCGGTTGTGGTGAAACAATGTTTCCGAATCGCTGTTGGCTGGGTCCAGCAGCTCCCTCAGTGAAATTTCAATTACATACTGCACTTCGGAGCGATCGGGATGAAATACAGGAGTGTCATCGATCCACCCCACAAACGGAGATACTATAAAATTGCTGACCGGTATATGGAGTGGAGTAAGGGGTCCCAGTATCTCTATGCGGTCCTCTACTCCCATCTCCTCCCTGGTCTCCCTGAGGGCGGTCTGTTCCAGAGTTTCATCATCCGGTTCCCATGCCCCGCCGGGGAAACTGACCTGTCCGCTGTGCAGCCCGTCATACTCATTGCGTTTCATAAATACCAGGTGAATCTCCCCGCCTGCCGGATAGAGAAGTGCCAGTACCGCTGCCCGGATCTGTTTACCCTGGTCCGGGAAACTGCCCCTGAACGTAGGGGCCATCAGCAGCTGGGCCTGTTCACCCGGCAGTGTTTCCTGCAGCAACTCCTTCCACCTTTTCCGGGGAATCATTTGCGTCATGGGTTTAGTTAAATCGAATGCTTTTATCCGGTGAGATCCGGGCAATGATCATGGAGGGGAGCAGGAGGAACAGAAAGGTGATGGCCATGGTGCCTGCATTGAGTGCCAGCAGGTGGAGCAGGTTCAGGTTGATGGGAACCGTATCGAGGTAGTAGGAACCAGGGTCGAGCGGAACCAGATTGAGGTACTTTTGAGCCAGGCAGATGGCGAGTCCGAACAGGTTTCCCCATGCCAGTCCCACCAGGGTCAGGTAACCCGACTGGTATAGAAAGATCTTCCTGACCGAAGCATTTTTGGTGCCCAGCGCTTTCAGGATCCCGATCATGCTGGTCCGTTCCAGGATCAGGATCAGTAAACCCGAGATCATGTTGAAGCCGGCCACCACCAGCATCAGGATGACCAACACCACCACATTCATATCCTGTAGCTTCAGCCAGTCAAAGATCTGGGTATTCTTCTCCCTGATGTTCTCCACCTTTAACCTGCTGCCGTCATCCATGAAGTCAAATGCCACCTGCCCCCTGACCGCAGCTGTCAGTTCGGTGAGATCATCCATATCATTGATCAGCACCTCATAACCACTCACCTCACCATCGTGCCAGTTGTTGAGCCGCTGAACTTGCTTGATGTCTGCAAATATGTAGAGCCGGTCAAACTCCTCCAGGCTTGTATTGTATATTCCGGCAATGGTAAAGGTCCTGGCCCTGGGCGGATCCTGTATGAAATACATGGTGAAACGGTCGCCAATACCCAGCTTTAACAGGCTGGCGGTGGAGCGTGAGAGCACCACATTGTTGGTTCTTGCAGTGTCGGTAACCGTAAAGAGTGCACCCTCTGTGAGGTGTTCTTCAATGAAGCCCCAGTCAAAGCTTCCATCGATCCCCTTGAGCACAGCCCCGTGGATCGCTTCACCTGTCTTGATGATTCCTGCTTTGATGGCGAATGGCTGTATGTTCCTGATGCCTTCCAGCTCACTGATCCTGGTCACTCCCTCCAGCCCGGCCGGGACAGGAATCGTCTCATAGGAGAGGTTCGAATCGAGGTTCAGGATTTGAATGTGGGCGCCAAATCCGGTGACCTTGTTGGAAATCTCATTCTTAAATCCTGTGACAATGGCTACTGCGACAATCATTACAGCAAGACTGAGTGCTATGCCAAAAATGGCAATGCTCACGATGGAACGCGAAAAACTGCGTCCGGCTTTTCTGCTGCCGATCATGCGGCGAACGATAAAAAGTTCGGTATTCAACGATTCTTAATTCTGTTCATCAAATGTAACCATCTTTTGCTTATTTTTGCCCGGTGATAAGATTGATGATTTCCACAATATTGATCCTGCAGGGCTTGATGGCAATATGTTCACCGGACCAGATCCCGGTGAAAAGTGGTGCAGATCGGCCCGACCACTACCTTCCGGTCATTGGAAGCCTTAGGATCGCCCTGGTGGCAAACCATACTTCGGTGGTGGGAGAGAGACACCTGGTGGACACTTTGCTTGCCAGCGGCATCAGTAAAGAACAGATCGTTAAGGTGTTCGCTCCCGAGCATGGATTCAGGGGCGACAGGGCCGCAGGTGTGAAGGTGGAGGATGGAACCGATCCTGTTACAGGAATCCCTGTGGTATCGCTCTATGGCAGCAACAAAAAGCCGGGGGCTGATGTGCTTGAGGGCATTGAAATGGTGGTGTTCGACCTTCAGGATGTGGGAACAAGATTCTATACCTATATCTCCACCCTCCACTATGTGATGGAAGCGTGTGCGGAGAATGATATTCCATTGATGGTACTCGACCGGCCCAATCCCAACGGGGGCTATGTGGACGGTCCGGTGCTGGATCTGGCATTTGCCTCTTTTGTAGGAATGCACCGCATTCCGGTGGTATATGGCCTGACCATGGGTGAACTGGCAGGGATGATCAATGGCGAGGGATGGTTGAAGGGGGGAGTACATTGTGACCTCACTGTGATCCCGTGTGAGGGTTACTTCCATGAAAAATTCATCTCCCTGCCTGTAAGTCCCTCTCCAAACCTTACCAGCGACCATGCCATCAGGTTATATCCCTCCACCTGCTTTTTTGAAGGAACTGTGATGAGTGAGGGCAGGGGAACTGACACACCATTTGAAGTATACGGACATCCGGATCTGCCGGGCAATTTCAGTTTTACACCTGAAGAGATTCCGGGAGTGGCAAGGAACCCGAAATTTGAGGGTCAGACCTGTTATGGCGGGGACCTGAGAGATTTTGTGCCTGAAGAGGGTTGGAACCGGCTCCGGTTGCAATGGTTGCTGGAGGCGTACAGGGCATTTCCGCACAAAGAGAAATTTTTTACCTCCTATTTTGATAAGCTGGCAGGAACAGATGCATTGAGGATCCAGATTGAGGCCGGTTGGGACGAAAAACGCATCCGGGCTACCTGGCAGGATGAGCTTGAGCAGTACAATACTGTGAGAGAAAAATACTTGATTTACAATGAGAATAAATGGAGCTTTCCGGGGGACCGTTGTTCTCCTTACCCTGCTTAGTATTAGCCTTGTTTCAGATGCCCAGGTAAGTCATCCTGAACCGGGATTTGTCTTCGATGATGCAGAAGTCCCCCGCATCGATATCACCATTTCCCAGTCAAACCTGCAGGAGCTATATGCCGATCCGGAGAGCAACATGGAGTATTACGCGGTTTTCAGTTTTACCCGTGGCGACAGTACAGAGGGTCCCCTCGATATCGGATTGAGAATCAGGGGTGACTCCATCCGGCTCAATGAGAAAAAATCGTTCCGTGTCTCTTTCAATTCAATTGATGCGGGATTTGATTTTCACGGAATTGAGAAGATGAACCTGAATGCAGAAGCCAACGACCCTTCGCTGGTACGCTCCAAGCTGGGTCATGAGTTATATCGCTATCTGGGTGTGGCCGCTTCACGAAGCAACCACGTGCTTCTCTACATCAACAACCAGTACTACGGGGTCTACCTCAATACCGAACATGTGGACGAAAAGTTTGTCAAATCGAGGTTTGACACCAACGATGGAAACCTTTTTATATGCCAGAAAAGTGCCGACCTGGCCTACCTGGGACCCAACCAGGATTACTATAAGCTGGAGGTGGGGGGAGAGCAGGTATATGCTTTGCGAACCAATGAGAAGTGGGACGACTACGAGGACCTGGAACAGTTAATCGATATCCTGAATCACAATTCGGGCGATCCGTTGAAAAATGAACTGGAAAGAGTCATGAATGTCCAGCAATACCTGAAAATTATGGCCCTGGACGTGATGACCGGCACCTGGGACGGATACATCGGCAACAGCAACAACTACTACCTGTACCGTGATCAGGCCACCGGGCGATTTGAGTATATCCCCTACAACCTGGAAAACAGTGCAGGCATCGATTTCCTGGGGGTGGACTGGTCGGCCCGTTCCATCTACAACTGGAACCGAAACGTGAGTCCGCTCTATACCGGTATCCAGCTGATAGAGGAGTACAAAGAGCAGTATACTTCCTATATAAAAACGCTGGCAGCATACATGGGCTCGACGGCCCTGACCGACGAAATGACCCGGTGGAGGCAACAGATCAGCGACCATGTGGCAAACGACACCTGTTTCTCCAAGGACTGGGGATTTACCTTCACCGATTTTGAAGCTGCCATGGTCAGTGGCTGGGGAACACATGTCAACTATGGGGTCGCAGAGTTTGCCACCTTGCGCACTGCAAGCGCCCTTGCAGAAGCTGTGGATGCTGATGCCTTTCCGCTCATCTCTTTTGAGAGGGTGGTTCCCCGCGAAGGCAGCATTGAGGTGGACTGGACCGCCGAGGATGATGATCCCGGCTATGCCACCACCCTTCACTACCGCATCGATGGGGGCAGTTGGGAGTCTTCGGTCATGGGCACACCTGCAGAAACTGATCCAGTCTCGGGGGTCCATACCTACCGCGACACCATCCGCTCCTTCGGAGCTGAATCGGAAGTGGATCTCTACCTTACTGTTACCGACCAGGGGGGACAGCTGACCAGGTTTCCTGATACCTTCCTTACAGTTACCTATCCGCTTTTGTCAGGACCGCTCTTCATTAACGAGTTTGTAGCTTCGAACCAAGGCATCACTGTGGACGAATTCGGGGAGTATGACGACTGGGCAGAGATATACAATGCCTCCGGTGAGCAGGTGTGGCTGGCCGATTACTTTTTAAGCGACAACATGGGAAATCCCGGAAAATACCGTTTCCCGGAGATCTATATTGAGCCCGATGGTTTCTACCTTGTGTGGCTCGATGATACTCCGGATCAGGGTCCCAACCATGCCGCGTTTAAAATCAGTAAGGATGGTGAAATGCTGCGGCTCTCGGAAAGACCCTCCAAAGGATTTGCCCTGGTGGACATGATTACATTCGGTGTGCAGCAGTCCGATATATCATGGGGACGAGAACTGGATGGTGGTCCCGACTGGATCTCTTTTGTGGCACCTACTCCTCAATATTCTAACCTTCTCACCGGTGTGAATGATATGCCGGCCCCCGATGCCTCACTTACCATCTATCCCAATCCGGTGAGTGCAGGTTTCTTCTATTTCAGCAAGCAGGTTTCAGGAGCCATCTACAACATGATGGGACAGAAGATGATGGAGCTAAAGGAGACTGAGTTTGCCCGGATCCCTTCACTGAACCAGGGAGTCTATATTTTCAGGTCGGAGCAGGGCGAAACGGTACAGTTTATTGTGACCCGGTAAAAAAACCTTGGGTCCGTCGAACCCGCAGGAGGAATCCCCTATCTGCCCGGCTTCTGCGACCAGTTTCACTTTTTCCGGAAATCTCCTTTTCGGGAACCCTTGTATTTACCTGAACCTTTGCTGCCACCCTGGTGCCTTCCGCCACCCTTGTTTCTGCTGCCACCCTGGTTTCTGCTACCACCATACCTTCCGCCACCGCGTCCCCTGTGTTTGGAAGGATCATAATCGGGGGCTTCACCAAACTCTTCGGGCACGGTTGATTTGGTGACCTGCTTTTCAAGGAGTTTTTCGATCCGGGCAAATTTATACTGCTCCTCCTCACTGATCAGGGTGATGGCCACTCCGTCCAATTCGGCCCTGGCGGTCCGTCCAATTCGGTGGATGTAGTCTTCCCCTTCGTGGGGCACATCATAATTGACGATCAGTTCGATGTTGTCCACATCGATGCCACGTGACAACAGGTCGGTGGCCACAAGGATATTGAGCTTGCGGTTGCGAAAATCGAGCATGATCTCCTCACGCTGTTTCTGGTCCAGGTCGGAATGGATGTCCTGCGCTTTCAATCCCTCTCTTTTTAGCTGTCTCCCAAGCTGTTTGGCCGACAGCTTGGTGGAGCAGAAAACAATCACACTTTGCAGATCATGTTCCTTAAGCAGATGGGTTACCAGCGGAAGTTTCTGGGCTTCATATACCGGATAGGCCACCTGCAGGATTTTTTCGGCCGGTTTGGAGATGGCGATATTCAGTTCCACAGGCTGGTGCAGTACCTTCCTGGCCAGTTTCCGGATCTCGTCGGGCATGGTGGCCGCGAACATCAGGTTCTGCCGCTTTTGGGGCAGATACTGGATGATCTTCATGATGTCGTCGAAGAATCCCATATCCAGCATCCGGTCCGCTTCGTCCAGGATCAGGTATTTTAAACTATCGAACTTGACATAGTTGTTGTTCAGGTGGGCAATCATCCTGCCCGGGGTGCAGATCACAATTTCGGTCCCTTCGGACAAGGCTTTCTTCTCCTGCGCAAAATCGGTCCCGTCTCCTCCGCCATAAACTGCTATAGAGCTTACTGGGGTGAAATAGGAGAATCCCTCCATATGCTGGTCGATCTGTTGCGCCAGCTCCCGCGTCGGTACAATCACCAGGGCTCTGGTCTTGTTGGCCTCCCTGGAAGCAATGATATTCTGGATAACAGGGAGCAGGAATGCAGCTGTCTTCCCTGTACCGGTCTGAGCCGATCCGATGATGTCTTTTCCTTCAAGTATGGCCGGGATAGCCTGTTCCTGTATGGGTGTGGGCGATTCAAAACCCATGGCACTGATCCCTTCCATCAGGTCGGAATCGAATCCAAATTTACTAAAATTCAAGTTGATCCTTTCTTGTGTTACGTTGTACAAAGGTAGCCAATAAATCAGAGCTACCTCCTTTTAAACAGCCCTGTAATCAATTGGTTCGCCCCGGGTAAGCTTTCAAGGCCTCTGCCAGGGTTTCCATGGCGTGTGCCAGGTCTTCTTTCTTTAATACATAGGCGATCCTGACTTCCTGTAAGCCCAGTCCGGGTGTGGAATAGAAACCTGAAGCCGGGGCCATCATTACTGTCTGCTTGTTGTATTCGAAATCGCTGAGAATCCACTGTGAAAACTTGTCCGCATCATCCACCGGAAGGTGAACCACAGTATAGAAGGCACCTTTGGGAGTGGGACATAAGACACCCGGCATCTTGTTCAGCGCTTCCACCATAAAATCGCGCCGCTCAATGTACTCCGCATAGACCTCTTCAAAATAGGAAGAGGGAGTTTCCAGGGCAGCCTCACCGGCTACCTGCCCGTATGACGGCGGACTCAGCCTGGCCTGTGCAAACTTCAGGGCAGTGGAGATCACCTCTTTGTTTTTAGAGATCAGAGAACCCACCCGAACCCCGCACATGCTGTAGCGCTTGGAGACCGAATCAAACATAATCACATGCTCATCCAATCCCTCCAGGTTCATGGCCGAAAAGTGTTTCTCTCCATCGTAGCAAAACTCCCTGTATACCTCGTCGGAGTAAAGATAGAGATCATGTTTCTTCACGATTTCACCCAGCATTTGAAGCTCTTCCTGTGAGTAAAGATAACCGGTGGGATTGTTTGGATTGCAGATGATGATCCCGCGCGTAAGCGGGGTGATCACCTTTTCAAAATCCTCGATGGGGGGCAGGGCAAATCCACTCTCAATATCAGAGGTAATGGGTACCACCTTCACCCCGGCTGCCACAGAAAAACCGTTGTAGTTGGCATAGAAAGGTTCCGGCACAATCACCTCTTCACCCGGATTCACCGTTGACATCAGTGCAAAAGTGATGGCCTCCGAGCCACCGGTGGTGACCAGCATTTCGGTATGGTCCACATTGATGCCGATGCCCTGGTAGAATGTGGCCAGCTTGCGCCGGTAGCTTTCATTTCCGGCCGAGTGACTGTATTCAATCACCTTTTCGCTCATATTCTTCACAGCCTCCCTGGCTACTTCCGGGGTAAGGATGTCGGGCTGACCAATGTTGAGGTGGTACACCTTTCTCCCTTTTTTCTTGGCCTCTTCGGCATAGGGGACCAGCCTCCGTATGGGAGATGACGGCATCTGCTGTCCTTTTGTTGAAATGCTTGGCATAGTATCTTAATTCTTTGATATCTGTTCTTCTGCGGGGACTACCTTCCCTTTGATCTGCAGTTTTACCGGTGAGTTTGCAGCCGAGGAGTAGACAAACACCGATTTCAAAAAGGTGCCGGTCTGTGCGGTATTGTACTTCACTGTAATCTTGCCGGAATTTCCAGGTTCGATAGGTTCACGGGGCCATTCGGGAATGGTGCAACCACAGGTGGAACGCACCCGGTTGATCACAATGGCCTCCTCTCCCAGGTTCTCAAATGCAAATGACCAGGTTCCGTCGCTGTCCTTCTGAATCTCTCCATAGTCATGTAAGAGTTCTTCGAACCAGATCTCCTTGCCCTTTTTCTTTGCATGCTCATCGGAACCACTGCTGCAACCGGTGCTGCAGAGTGCCATAAGCAGAATGACAAAAGCTGAAAACAATGAAATTCTCATATTCTTTAAATGAATGCTCAAAAGTACTTCATTTTCCTGAAGTGGGAAATGATAAACAACAGGAAGTAGCTATATTCACTGGAAATTAGCCTCTGTACTTATGAGAAAATCAAACCAGGAGATCAGGGACCCCGGAATCCTTGAAGAGATCCTGTCAGGTGCCCGGATCTGCAGGGTGGCTATGACCGACGGTGAAATGCCTTACATCCTTCCGCTTAACTATGGTTACCGCGATGGCAGCATCTATATTCATTCGGCCCCGGAGGGGAAGAAGATCGATCTGTTGAAACAGAACAACCGGGTCTGTTTTGAGGTGGAGGATGCTTCAGAAATTGTCAAAGGGGAACATGCGTGTGACTGGTCCACCCGCTACCGCTCGGTGGTGGGGTATGGAACCGTGGAGATCCTTTCAGATGATGAAAGCAAGCAGAGTGGCCTGGAGGTGATTATGGCACAGCACGGAGCGCCCGAACTGCTTGAGTTCAATTCGAAGAACATAAAGCGCATGGTGATCCTGAAGCTCTGTATCACTTCCCGTTCGGGGAAACAATCAAGTAATTGGGAAAACAAACATTGAAAATGAAACGGAAAGCTGCACTTGTATTGTCCGGCGGAGGTGCCAGGGGGATCGCTCATATTGGGGTGATTGAAGAACTTGAGAAGCAGGGATACGAAATCACCTCCATTGCCGGAACCTCCATGGGTTCCCTGGTGGGGGGTGTATATGCCCTTGGAAAGATGGATGAATTCAGGGATTGGATCTGTACACTTGATAAGCGAAAGGTCTTTAGCCTGGTGGACTTTACCCTGAGCAAACAGGGCATGATCAAAGGGGATCGGGTACTGAAGAGAATGAGAGATTTTATTCCTGATACCAACATTGAGGATTTACCGCTTCCCTATGCGGCTGTGGCTGTGGACCTGATCAATAAAGAGGAGGTTGTATTCAGAGAGGGGAGTCTCTACCATGCCATCAGGGCTTCCGTAGCCATCCCGTCTGTATTAACTCCGGTAAAGAGTGAGAACAGGTTGCTGGTGGATGGTGGGGTCATGAACAACATTCCCATGGACCATGTACACCGGACCAAAGACGATCTTCTGATTGTAGTGCATGTGAATGCCAATGTACCGGTATATAAACCTGATACCCTGGATGAAGAAACCTCAAAAAAGCAATCCGTTTACCAGAGAAAAATCAGGGAGTTTTACGGACACCTCAGGAAGCATTCACATACTGACGAGGAGGATAAACTGGGCTATTTCTCTTTGCTCAACCGGACCATCGATCTGATGACCATGCATTTAGCGGACATGGCTCTACAGAGTTATACTCCTGATATTCTTATAAACATCTCCCGGGATTCCTGCTCCATATTTGATTTTTATAAGGCGGAAGAGATGATGGAGGCAGGAAGACAGGTGGCCAGGGCCACGCTTGCATCCTACCGCGAAAAGGCCACTCATTAACATTCCCGAAGGGGGACCGTCCACTGGCAGTTTGATCTTGTAAAAAGGGGTATTATAATTTGCACATATCAAAAATTCATTTTAAATTTGTACCAGAAAACAAAAATAGTCGAAAAGTAGAATGGGAATCGAGGAGACCAGAGAGAAAATTGTGAGTGTGGCTGACAAACTGTTTAGCCGCTTTGGATTTCAAAAGACCTCCATGGATGAGATTGCCAGGACCTCCAGAAAAGCCAAGGGCTCCCTTTATTATCATTTTTCCAGCAAGGAGGAATTATTCAGGGAAGTGGTGCAAAAGGAGGTTAATTACCTGAAAGATAAACTCTCGGAGATAGTTAGCAGTCCTGACCTCAATGCCGGAGGCAAGTTGAAGAACTATCTAATGATACGAATGGAAGTACTGAAAGAGGCGACCAATTATCATGAAACCATCCGGTCAGACTTCTTCGAGACCTTCGATTTTATTAATGACATCCGGAAGGACCTGGATGAATGGGAAAGGGAGAGGATTGGAGTCATCATTAATGAGGGTCTGGATAAGGGGGAGTTTGAGCTCCATGTATCCACGGAGGTAATGAGCGATGTGTTGATTATGTTGCTGAAGGGTATGGAGATTCCCTTTTACCTGCAGGATAAGTATGAATTGTACACCCCCTATTTTGAAGACCTTTCAAAAATTATGTTGAAGGGCCTGAGGAAGTAATTTTTTTGCATTGAAACTGACTGAAAAACAAAAAATGATTAATAGAACAATGAACCAGTTACAGTGGATAAGAAACGGGAGGTTCTACCAGTTTTCGGAAGAAGCTACCCGGTTTCAGAACAAGGTGGTGGTGATTACCGGGGCCTCCTCGGGTATTGGGCGGGCTTCGGCTTTGGAATTTGCTGCTCAGGGGGCCAGGGTAGTACTGGCTGCAAGAAGGAGGAATACATTGCTGGAGTTGGAAAGACAGATTCGGGATATGGGAGGAGAGGCCATTTCTGTGATCACTGATGTAAAAAGGATAAGTGATTGTGAGCGCCTAGTGAATGAAGCCCTTGAGGCCTTTGGACAAATCGATGTGCTGATCAACAATGCAGGGATCTCCATGCGGGCCACTTTTGAGGAGTTGGAATTAGAGGTGATCAAGGAGCTGATGGATACCAATTTTTTCGGGGCGGTTTACTGCACCAAGTTTGCTCTGCCTCACTTGCTTAAACAGAAAGGTACGGTGATCGGAATTTCATCTATTACAGGCCTGGCTCCTCTGCCGGGTCGCTCCGGATATGTGGCCTCCAAACACGCCATGGACGGTTTTCTGAATACACTCAGGCTTGAGAACATGGACAAAGGTCTCAATGTGCTAGTGGTTCATCCGGGTTTTACCTCTTCGGAGATCCGGGAAAAGGCACTGGACGGCCACTGTCTTCCCCATGGAGAATCTTCATTGGATGAAGAGCGGATGATGTCCAGTGAACGAGTGGCCAGGTACATTGCAAGAGCCACATACCGGCGTGAACGAGACCTGGTCTTGACCTCCCAGGGAAAGATGGTGGTCTGGTTGCATAAAAATTTTCCGGGGATCACCGACCGGATCCTCGTTTACCAGATGTCAAAGGAAAATCAACTTACCATTCATCAAAATGCAGTCTGATGACCATATACATGGCAGAAGAGAAGTTGAAGTGAGCCGAATGGCCGCTTTTTTACTCCGGATAATTTTGAACGCAAAATGAAATAAAATGGACAATGTGAGTATTATCATATGTGCCTTTAACGAGGAGGAGACCATTGCAGAAGTGGTCCGGACATGCTGTGATTTCAGTTTTGGTGCTGAGGTGATAGTGGTGGATGATGGGTCCACCGACCAGACAGTCCCGGTGTTGGAAAAGCTGCAAAAGAATTTTGATTTTCATATTGAGATACTGCCTGAGAACAAGGGCAAGAGCTGGGCCATGGTGCATGGGGTTAAGCAATCGGATCGGGAGATCATTCTTTTTTTCGATGCCGATGTGAGCAACGTCAGCAAAGAGCATTTTGAAAAAATGCTGCGGCCTTTTTCTGAGGATTCAGCTGATATGGTCCTGGGTCAGCCCAAGGATACCATGATCGACTATAGGATCAATCCCTTTAAATCGCTGACCGGGGAAAGGGCCATGTACCGAAAGGATATCCTGCCCATTCTGGAGGATATCCAGGAGATCCGTTTTGGGGTGGAGACCTTTATCAATCTCTATTTCCAGGCTGAGGGGAAGCGGATCAAATATGTACTGCTGGAAGGGATGAGCCATCCCACCACCTTTGACAAGACTTCTGTAGTGAAGGCAAGCAAAAAATACATCAGTGAAGGGCAAGAGATTGCCCGCATATACATTGACAATTATGAGCTGATTGTCAGGCGCATCGAGAACCGGATCAATCGTACCGGTAAAAAGGCCAGGGACAAGATCTCTGAGATCCAGGAACGGATAAACCAGGAGATTGAAGAACTGATAAAAAATTTGAATTTATAGAACGTGGAAATCAAATTTGATCAGATTAAAAAAGGAGTGTTAACAGACATCGGAATCGGCCTGGTGACCAATGAGAGAGTGCTTGAGAATGGGTTATCATTAGAAGCCTAATACCAGGTTTCTACATTCCACACAAACGCCCGGATTCCCACATCCTTGTTCTCTTCATCCAGCTTCTTAGCACCTTCCAGCACAGCTGCTACGGTATCGTCTTCCATCACTGCCAGCCTGGCCGTGTTCTGTTCCGGCCAGGTGTGGGTGCCCATGTGCGGGGGACCGTCCACGCTACCCTTACCGGTAAGGTCGGTCCAGCGTGTAAACCCCTTGATATTCAATTTTTCAAAAAGGTATTCCACCTTTTCAGTTTGTGCCTGGTTATATACTATAAATACAGCTTTCATTATCTATTGGTTTTCGGGAAGAGTTTCCCCGTGTCCATTCAAAAAATCATATTTCACCGCCTTCTTTCGCTTGTCGCTCCGGCGAAGCATCATGTGGTAGATCACCGGAACCAGGATCAGGGTCACAATGGTGGAGAAGATCAGTCCGCCGATCACTGAGATTCCCATGGGGCTCCAGATCTCGGAACCGGAACCTGTGCTCATGGCCAGGGGCAACATTGCCAGGATAGTGGTGAGCGAAGTCATCAGTACCGGGCGCAGCCTTGACTTGCCCGACACGGTAATAGCCTCACTAAGCTCCAGTCCCCGTTCCCGCATAAGGTTGATGTAGTCTACCAGTACAATGGCATTCTTCACCACAATTCCCACCAGCATCACGCCCCCTACCATGGAGATCACACTCATGGTGGTGCCGGTCACCACGTGGGCCAGGACCACCCCGGTAAAGGCAAAGGGAATGGAGAACATGATGATAAAGGGCATCCTCATGGACTCAAACTGAGAGGCCATTACCAGGTAGGTGAGTACCAGGCTGAGCAGCAACAGCAGTGTCAGGTCCTTCATCGACTCCTGCATATCCTCTACCGCTCCCCCCATCTGGATATTTACATCCGGGGGAATATCCATGCTGTTGATCTTGGACTGTACTTCTTCGGCCAGCTTATTCAGTGGCACTTTGTATGGAGTGATGGAAACAGTAACCATCCGTTCCCTGTTCTTTCGCTCGATGTTGGGCGGCGACCAGTGCTCCTCGATCTCGGCCACCTCACCCAGGCGGATCACCTGGTTGTTCATGTTCACCAGTGCGATGTCGTTGATGTCCGAAAGGGAATTCCGCTCCTCTTCCACAAAGCGCACCACAATGTCATACTCATCTCCCTCTTCGCGATACCTGCTCATATAGGGACCTTCCACCCGGTTGCGAACTGCATTGGCCATGGTGAAGGTATTCAGGCCATGCTGGGCCATCTTCTCCCGGTCAGGCACAATCTGGAGCTGTGGTTTGGAAGGATCGCGGCTTACATTGACACTGGTGGCCCCCTTGATGGTACTTACACTGTCGGCCAGGGCGTTGGCAATCATCGAAGTGGTTTCGAAATCGTAGCCATAGATCTCCACCACCACATTGTTTTCGGTGGTGCCTCCCATGCCCCCGTTGGGGACCAC
>JAGLPR010000201.1 GCA_023137255.1 Bacteroidales bacterium
TACTGACCGATATTTTGTATTGGAATCTATTTCATTTATGGAATGGAGGATGTCAAGTAGCAGATTCATATAGTATGGCCGATGATCGATGACCCTGTCAAAACCACACCCAAAGCTCCCGAATCACGAGTGAGTAACACCTTTAATAGTTTAAGGGAGAGGGGATTCTTCAGGTACGTGGGCCGGAATGTCCTCCTGATACTGTCGGTCTATGCAGTAGTTGTGTTCCTGGTGTATTTGATCGGGAAGCACCTGATCGATTTCAACTCTCTCTTCGGCGGAATTATAGAAAAGCTCTCTGACAGGTTTGTCATCCTCCTTTTCTTTGTCTCGGAATCTTTTACCGGGATGATCCCCGTGGACCTGTTTGTGGTATGGACCCAGAAATTTGATTCGCCCCTGCCCTGGCTTGCACTGCTGGGGGTCCTCTCATATACCGGTGGGGTGATCTCCTACGGAATCGGAAAATGGATCTCAGGCAGGCCCAGGATCAGATCCTTCACTGAGAAGAGGCTGGAAAACTATATGGAGTTTGTTCGGAAATGGGGAGGTTCATTCATTGTAATAGCCGCGCTGTTCCCTTTCACCCCCTTCTCACTGGTGGTGATTGCCATTACACTATTCAAGTACCCGTTCCGGCTCTTTCTGCTATTTGCTCTTGCCCGTCTTGTGAGATTTGTGCTCCAGGGAGTATTCTTCTTCGATCTCTTGAATGTGGACCTCTGGATTATCTGATTGATAGCAGTTTATTGTGCTAGTTAACCAGCCATGTGACTGGATTATTTTCTCAGTTATAAGTATTTTATTTTATATTGGCATTAGAACGTCCAATGAGTTCCATGTATTGGTCCAGGTGATTTTCATAGAGTTCACGGGGTGTACAGTTGTATTGCAGGCAGATTGACGAGGCATATCCCACTGCAGCTCCCATCTGGCCAGTGGTTCGCATTACCCTCGGTCCTCCCAGTCCCACGTGGCTGCAGCTGAAACACCTGCCGGCCATAAAAAGATTGCTGATGTTTTTCGAATAGAGCGATCTGTACGGAATGTAATAACGCTCAACAGGGTGGAACATGGCATCAGTGAGGAAGTCCGGTTTGCTCTCATCAAGTTTGTTCTGCGGGTAGTGTACATCCACCTCCCTGATCTCTTCCACCACGCCATCCGGAAATCTCCTGGATTCCCTCATGTCATTGAAGGTATAGATGTAATCACCCACAAGACGCCGTGATTCCCGTTTTCCGAGCAGATAGGAGACCCACTCCAGTTTCAGGTATTCCTTACCAGGTTTCTTCTTTTCGTTGAAAAATGAGCCGTAAATGGCCTTTAGCATGTGGTCGCGGATCTGTTCTGCATGATCCACCTGGTGCCAGCGGTCGCTGATCAGTTCCCAGTTCCAGGTTCCCATACTTGCCGAATAATCTTCAACCACCGGCATGGCCCAGGGCACTTCCGGGAATTCGTACACCGAATCTGAATCATAGGTTCTCCAGAGGACCGATGCTCCCAGTACCTGCTGGTCCTCTTTCTCAGGACTCCAAAGTTCACCGTACTCCTCCCAAGATTCACCATACTCCGAAGCGGGCTCTCTGCCATAGGAAAATTCGGCCCCAGCCCAGTAAGCGATCCATCCGTCGCCGGTGCAATCGATGAAGTAGGGCGCAGAAAACCTGATCTGCTCACCGCTGGCAGTATGCCGGGCATCCACAGAGCTGATTGCCTGATCGCTGGTCACTGCATCATATGCCCTGTAGTTCAGGAACAGGTGGATGTTCTGGTAGCTCTCCATGTGCTTATGCCGTTTCTTCTCATCGGCGAATGCCATGGGCGATCCGTTGGGATAGTGTTCCGTATCCAGCATTTTCAGGATTCGCTCGAAGTGACCATAGATACCCAGGGTGTGTACCCTGATTTCGCTGCTGGCATTTCCTCCCAGCACGGGTCTGTCATGAATCAGGGCCACTTTCAGGCCCTGCTCGGCCGCTGCAATGGAGGCTGCACATCCGGCAATGCCCCCGCCCACCACCACCAAGTCAAACTCCTGGTTCTGTTGAGGTTCTTCACTGTTACCTGTGAGCCGGTTCCTCATCTCCTGCATATACTCCTGTTGATTGGTAGGAGTCCTGTATTTGTTGCTGATGTATAGGGCATCGCACCTTCCGTTAAAACCGGTCAGATCCTCCAGTTCCACCACGACCGGCCCCCCCTTCACACTGACCTTCCCCGCATAGTTCCATCCCCATCCTTTGTAGTGCCCCATGGTTTTGGGCAGTTTCCTTTCACCCACAATGATGTTGAATTGTCCGGGTGGATCCCAGTTTCCCGGTGCCCAGTCGGTGGTACGGGCCCAAACATGGTAGCTCCCCCCTGAGGGAAACTCCAGGGTAGCGGAAGCGTTTTCCACCGGAATGCCCATGCCGTGGGCCATCAGGTAGGGTGATCCCACCTGCTCTACAAACTGTGGGTCCACCACCCATCCGCCTTTGTTTTCAAAACTCTCACACTCAATAAACAGCTCCTGGTGGCAGCCGGTGCCAAGAAGCAGGAGAGCCAATATTGCTGTCCATCTGGAGAACTGATTAAATTTAAGCGATATTAAAATATTTGATATCAGCATATTAATACGAGTTATATGATGTATTAGTTTATGTTTTCAAGTTCCAGTACCTGTCCATCTTCCAACAGACTGGTGCGCAAAGTATCATAGCTTACATCATGGATTCCCATCTTACTCTCGATGGCGGTGACAGCCAGTGTGGCTGCACTCTGCCCCAGGATCATAAATACCGGCTCCATCCGTATGGAACCAAAGGCAATGTGCGAACAGGAGAGACATACAGGTACCAAAAGGTTGGAACACTCTTCGCTGAAAGGGAGCAGGGAACGCAAATCGATCTGGTAGGGATCGCCCGGATGCACTCCAATATCGCCTTCGTTCTGAACAAATCCGTCCGGTTTGATGTATCGCTGGACATTGTGAGAATCCATGGTATAGGAGCCCATGCCCACCGGCTGAACCACAGGTGATTTCCCAAGCACCTCATTCTCGGTCATTACAAAATCACCAACCATCCTGCGTGCTTCCCTTACATAGATCTGGTGGGGCCAGTACCCGTTGTCGGTAAACTCATCTTTTGCGTAGCCCCATTGACTCATCTTTTCCCTGATTTCCGCCGGAACAGCAGGATCGCTGGAGAGGAACCACAACAATCCCTTCTGGTAACTGGTATGTTCATCTGTGATTTCCATGCGCCTCTTATAACCGGCCTCGGGATAATCGTAGTTCATTCCAATGTTATCGGTACTGAAAGGTCCGTGGTTATTTACATCGGTCTTATAATTGGGGATGGGGTCATATTTAGCGAAAACCTGCGTCCATCCGGAAGCAAATACCCTTCTCAGCAGTTCATATTGGGTGGAATCATAATCGGGGGGACGGCTGATTGCCACCCTGTTTTCAGGATGATCGGTGAGGCACATGCGAAAACAGTAGGCCTGCACCCGGTGATCACCCTCACCAAATACTCCCGGATCTTCGGTGGATATCCTTGGTAACACTCCACTGGCGGGGTCCCCGGGAATAACATAGGGACTGATATCGGATTTGAAATGATGTCCGTGGTGCAGTACACCGGTCTGGATTCCGTTCCACTTCTCGCCGTACAAAGTGTTGGCTTCGCGTCCCACTGTATAGCTTACTCCGGCAGCAGCCATCAGATCCCCTTCGTAGGTGGCATCAATAAACACTTCTCCCCGAAAGGTCTTGCCACTCAGCATAGCGATGGTTTGGATGGAACCCTCCCCTACGGATACCCCGTAAGCTCTATCCAGGTACTCCTCACGGTACACAGGAATTTCATATTCAGACACGAGCTGTTCAAACACCTTTTCTGCGGCGTGGGGCTCAAAGATCCACATGGTTCTGTTTTCACCGTCGATGGCCACATTTCCCTGTCCTTTGTTCCCGTATTCATTTTTCTTCTGCCACTTCCATGCCGAATCGTCCTGATAATGGAGATAGAGGCGGTGGTAGAAATCGCGTGCAAGTCCCCCGATCACAGCCTTGTTTCCCGTATCGGTCCAACCCAGGCCCCCTGAGGTCAGTCCCCCGAGATGCTTGTCGGGCGACACCAGGATCACCTTTTTTCCCATCTGTGCCACCTGTACCGCCGCTATCACTGCTGAGGAAGTGCCTCCGTAAACAATGACATCCGCAGAATGGGAGTATTCCGATGGTGATTTTTGCCTATTTTCACAGGAAGGCAGGAGCAGGAACATCGCTATTACGCAGACTGGAAAGAAAATTTTTGGTTTCATGTCGGGATAGTTAGGTTGATCGTTGAAATTAAGAAAATCTTATCACACTCTATCTATCTGATGCATGCGATTTTTTCCTGGAGAAACGATTTGAAATGTGAATTGAGTCTGCTACTTTTATAAGCAACTAAATCTCACTAACCCATTAAGCCATGAAACAAACTTCCCTAGTATTACTCATTCTTCTGGTGTTATTCACATCCTGCAACCAGGACCCCGGAACATCCAAACCCAACGTGGTAATTATATTCCTGGACGATTCGGGATGGGCAGATTTTGAACCTTTTGGCGAATTGGCAGTTGAGACCCCTCATGTTACCCAACTGGCCTCTGAGGGCACGGCCTTCCACAACTTCTATGTACCACAGGCGGTCTGTTCAGCTTCCCGATCGGCGCTGATGAGCGGCTGTTTCCCCGGACGCACCAAAGTATTCGGGGCCCATGGTCCCAATGCCTGGGGACTCGACACTACCTTTGCCACCATGGGTGAGGTATTCAGCCGGACAGGCTATGCCACTGCAGCTTTCGGGAAATGGCACTGTGGTGATCAGCCAGAAACCAGGTCCTATGCCCGCGGATTTGATGAGACCTGCGGACTGATGTATTCCAACGATATGTGGAAACACCATCCTGGTTCACCGGAGTACTGGGGACAGTGGCCCCTGAGGTACTGGGAGAACGGGGAGGTGACCATCGAAGAGGTGGATCACGCCGACCAGAAAAACCTGACCCGCTGGTACACCGAACATGCAGTTGATTTTATCGACCGCCATCAGGAGGGACCCTTCCTGTTGTATGTTCCTCACAGCATGCCCCATGTTCCACTCTACTGCAGCGACGAATTTGAAGGAAAGTCGGGCAAAGGCTTGTACTGGGATGTGATGCTGGAGATCGACTGGAGCGTGGGACAGATCAACCAGGCGCTGAAGGACAGGGGTATCGACGACAATACCATCGTGATCCTCACTTCCGACAACGGACCCTGGGTCTCCTATGGCGAACATGCAGGGATCACCCCCTACCGGGAAGCTAAGGGGACCAGCTTTGACGGGGGCGTGCGCTCCGCCTGCATCATGAAATACCCGGCTGGAATTGAGGCAGGTACCCTATCAGAACGCACACTGGGAACGGTGGATCTTCTTCCCACCCTTTGTCACCTGGCCGGGATTGCTCTACCTGAAAATGAGATCGATGGTGAAAATGTTTGGGAGCTGATCACCGGTACCACGGGAGCCAGGAATCCTCATGACTACTATGCTTTCTCCAATGGATCTAATTTTGAGGGAGTTATGAGCGGAGATGGACAATGGAAGTTGCACCTCCCCCACAGCTACAGGACACTGGACTCTGCAGGAACAGGCGGGTTCCCCGGAACATATGCCCAGGGGCGGATCGATACCGCCCTGTTCAATATGGAAACCGATCCATATGAAACCACCAATGTACTGAAGGAACATCCTGAAGTGGCAGGGGAACTTATCCGGCTGGCCGAGGAACATAAATCGAGGTTTTACAGCAACTAAAACCTTAATCCTGCGCTGAACTTATGTTCTGGTAATTCAGGCCATCTGTATCTGATTGTCCCATCCGTCTCTGTAACCGGATTGCATCCAGGCAAGGTTTTTACCCTTGTAGAAGGGTTGTAGTGCCAACCTGACCTCTTCCATCTTCTGATTATCCAGCGGAGTGAAGTTACTGATGATTTCCAGATTGGATTTGAGAACCTCCAGACTATCCATTCCGATGTTTGCCAGGTGAAAATCTTCCAGGCTAAGTGCATATCTCACCAGATCGGATGCTGCCAGCCCGTTGACGGTCTCCCGGGGCCGTATCACCTTCATGGCCACCACACCCATGCCCTTGCTTCTGGCCAGAGGGGCAGGCAATTCTTCAAACTTCTGGGTCCTGTCGGTACTCTGGTGATTGAGGGCCATCATCATTACGTCACAATCGTACAGTTCTACAGCTCGTTGCATGCCTTCTGCAGAAGCATGACCTGTGAATCCTATGTGCCGGATTACGCCTTCGCTTTTCAGCTTATGCAATACTTCAAGGACTTGTCCCTTTTCACCTAACAACTCTGCATCCTCCACCGAGGAGATGGCATGCATATGCAACAGGTCGATATGATCTGTCTGCAAGCGTTTCAGGCTGCGCTCCACACTTCTCATGGCCTGGTCTGCATCCCTGTCACCTGTTTTAGACACCAGGAACACTTCCTCCCTTCGCTCTTTAAGTACCATGCCGATACGTTCTTCACTGGAAATCTGGTCATTTCCGTAATTGGCTGCCGTATCCCAGTAGTAGAGGCCCTGGTCAAATGCAGATTCCAGGATCTCCAGTGCTTTATCTGTATTCTGGACTGACATCCAGCGACTACCGCATCCAAAACCGAGGACGGGAACAGTGGCGCCTGTTTTGCCCAATTTGACAGTGGGCAATCCTTTGGAATCATAAGGGGAACTGACTGCACATCCTGCCGCCGGGGCAAGTGCCACTGTGGCCGTAGCTGCTACAGTGGTCTGTACAAATTTTCTCCGGGTAATCTTCTTTTTCATGGATCTGTTATTCAAATATACCGTTGCTCACAAATGCGATCTTTTTGCTGTCGGGCGACCAACTGGGCACATTCATGGTTCCCTGTCCCCCGTACAGATAGGCAATCGCCCTGGGTTTCAGATCCTCCACCGACATCATCCTCAGGTAGACCCGCTTGTAGAATGGGTGACTGCCGGCCGGTACCTCGGGAGGATAGGAGATAAATACCAGCCACTTTCCATCGGGAGAGACATGAGCGAACCAATCGTTGTATTCATCGAAGGTCAACTGGGTCTGGTTCTCTCCGTCAGGGTCCATACGCCAGATCTGCATGGTCCCGGTTCGTGCCGAATTAAAGTAGATATACTTTCCATCGGGACTGTACTCGGGTCCGTCGTCCAGGGTGGGATGATCGGTCAGTTGTACCTCATCCCCACCCTCAGCCGGGATTCTGTAAACATCGTACTGTCCGTTTCGGGCTCCGCAGTAGACCAGGTATTTGTCATCGGCCGACCAGCCATGGAGGTAGGACGGACTTAAAGGAGTGACCCTGGTGGGAGTACCCCCCTGAAGAGGTACAGTATAAACCACAGACTGCCTCTCCTCTTGAGTATGGTGACTGATGGCTATCTGAGTACCGTCGAACGAGATCACATGATCATTGTTGTTCCGGTCGGCAAATCCGGTATTCAGGACCGCAGACATCCCGGTTTTCAGATCGAACCGGTATAAAAGTCCCCCGGCATTGTAGATAAGTGCTTCTCCGTCGGGGGTCCAGTTGGGTGCCTGCCATGAGCCGGGAGCGCCCTCCAGGATCTGCCGTTTTCCGGTCTCCACATCCATCACCTCCAGCAAACTACCAATGTACCCTTCATAAGGGGTCAGATCTTCCGGGGCGGTCCCCATGACCCTCACATTGCTGAAAATCGCCTCTTCAATTACCTCCTGGTTATGTGAGCAGACAAAGAGCCCGGTTTCAAGGGCACCTTCCAGTTTAAGCTCAAGGGTACTCTTCGTATATAGCTCTCCAAAATGTGCCACTGAGACGGTGAAAAGATTGCCTTTCTTTTCAAGCTGCAGCACATTGGGCCCCTGGGTATCAAATTTCAACTCCTCCATATCCATGCCCGGACCCTTGCGGTATTGAAGTGAAGTGAGCCCGTCGCCGTGAACCACACAGCTCACATGGGCAGCACCTGACGAGAGTCCGCTCCGGATCATCAGTCCGGCTTTGCGATGCGGATCGGTTCCTTCCCCAACGAACAACAATTGAGCCTGGATGATAAAATCGCCCTCCATTCTTTTCCATAGGAAGGAGAAACTATCCTCTCCAAACCAGATATTCTCTCCTGCCCCGCTTATCCTGTACTCCTGTCCGGGTTCACTGTAGAGAACAGACCCTTTAAGTTGTGGCGAGCCAATGTCATTGAATCCATCAAAAAAACCTGCTGCCGGTCCACGGAACTGCGCAAAAGATGCTGTTTGTAATGTCATAAAAACAGTAAGTATTAATCCGGATTTTTTTATCATCATAGTTGTATTAAACAATTGATTCAGGAACCGCTACCTGGTACATGATCCCCGTTGTGGTTGCCCTGTAAAACTGTAGCAGTTTCTTATCTTTAAAAGAGAAGAATGACGGGATCACAATGCTTCGACCAAAGGCCTCAGCCAGCATGGGAATGCTCTGTTCTCTTTGCCAATCCATGATCGATTTGATTGCATCTTTCTTCACTCTTTTCTGTACACTCTCCTTCACCTCCCTCGAATCTCCAAAGTACCCCTCCAGTTCATTGCGGAATGCTTCCAGTGCCTCTTTCTCACTCACCATCTCACCTTCATACAGATCTGTGCTAAAGTGAAGGTTCAGGTCCACCTCCTCTACCCCATAGGTATTTTGAAGGATCCGAAAGAAAATACCCAGCTCCTTTTCGGCCGGGATCTCCAGCAAAGGTGCTGTAAACTGGAATGAGAGTACAAAAGCCAGGTATTGGTCCGGATCCAGGTTACCATGCCTGGCTTCCAGAAGTCCGGTATTTAAATAATGCAGGAATTTCTTTATAAATGACTCTTTTTTTGTGGGAGAGAAGTAATGCTCCAACGGTGGTTTCGTACCCGGATCGTTTTCACATGCATTCACCACCTCATCAATGGAGAGAGTTCGCATCTTTTGCTCAGGACGCTGTTCAGGCTGAATGGAGAAACGCATTTAGAAGCCAGGGTTATTTCCTCTAAAATAGGGATTTTTTCCATGCATCCAGATCCGGGTCTATTGCAAGTTGGTGGTTACAATCAGGGCTGAGGTGAATCCTCCTCTGGACAACCATGACGTAGGGCTGCTGATTATAAGGTCCATATAAAAACAGGAAATGCATTGACGTTCCAGAAAAAACACTTAACTTCTGAATTCTACTTAGTTGAGCTCCATTATACAGGGATCTAAAACCAATGATTATGAAGAATAATATACACCTCAGGTTCCTAACCAGACTTATTCTGGCCGGGATTTTACTGACTAGCATTGGCGCAGCAGAGTCTACTTACTGAAAATGACAGGTGATAGAGAAAATAACCTGTTACGGATCAGTAAGCTATAGTTCACCAACAAACTTTAAAACTTAGCAAAATGAAGCGTACAAAAACTCATGCCGGCTTGCTGGCACTGTTATCATTGGTTTTTTTCCTGATCAGTAGCTGCACCCAGGGTCCTGCAGATGTGACCCAGAAAATTCAGGAGGCAAATAATGCATTTATGGAGACCATTGAGTCTGGTGATGCGACAGCATTGGCCATGCACTATACAAGCAACGCAAAATTGTTGCCGGCAAATGGAGCCATCATAGAGGGACGTGAGGCCATAGAAGCTCACTGGAGTAAAGCCCTGGAGATGGGAATGGAGAAACCGGATTTTAAAACTTTAGAAGCCCTTCAATATGGAGATGTAGTTATTGAGGAGGGCCTTTATACAATCTATGCAGGAGGCCAGGTGGCAGATCAGGGAAAGTATATTGTTACCTGGGAGAAGGAGGAGGGACAATGGAAGCTTCATCGGGACATCTGGAATTCAAGCATGCCGGCTCCTCTGCCACGGGCCG
>JAGLPR010000202.1 GCA_023137255.1 Bacteroidales bacterium
GACAAAGTATCCCAGTTTGAGGAATTCACTTTCAACTATCTGGAACCAGCTATAGCAGAAAACTATCCTCGGACGAGGAATACGATCAGGGCACTCAGGCCTAAGGAAGCCAATGAGGACGGAACCTTTACCTACTTCTACCTGATGGATCCGGCAGACAGTCCGGATGGATATGGAATGGCCAAATTCCTGACCACACAATACGGCAAGGAGAAGAGTGATGAATATTTGGAGATGTTCAGAGACTGCCTGGTGGATAAACAGGAATGGGTGTTCACGGCGCAGACAAAGTGGTAATTATCTAAATCTTCAATTTGATTCTCACCTTTCCCAGCAGCCCTGTAAGCTGGATAATAAGGATGGCGAAGAGGAACGATTTCAGGATTCCGATGGCGCCTGTGGTCAGTGTTTCAGGCAGGGTGATTCCCGACAAAGTCCTGAACGCATAGATGTAATAGGGCACCAGGTAGCAGGTAAGGGTCATGGAACCGGCTGGTTCGATGATTCCGGCCCAGCGGAACCAGCCCGCTTTGTCGGCCAGCAGGTACATGGCTGCAAAAACGAGGGTGGTGATACCTGCGCAGATGGCGGTCCAGGAAGGAGTGGCCAGAATCTTGGAGATCCCCCAGGCGGGCCGGGTCAGGTATCCGAATAGCATAAGCAGGGCCGCAAATCCAAGCAGGAAGGGAACCAGGTATTGCATTCTCTTCTGCTCCTTCAGCCGGATCATTACCGAGGTAACAAACACCCCGCACAGTACCAGCGCATGGTTGGAGGCGCTTACCACCAGTTTGATGCTGAAAATGTTCAACAGGAACAACACCAGCAGGGCCAGGGCGATCCATTCCGGTTTGTTCCCCAGCACAAGGTAGACCAGTGCACTTACCAGGTAACCCCAGCCAATGAGACCCAGGATACCCCACCAGTGAAAGCGCATCCAATGGTACTCCCCCTCTCCTGAACCGGTGTAGGTAATGGCCAGGAAAAGCAGGATGGCCCAGCCCAGCCCTTTCAGGATCCATGGAGAAAATTTTCCAAGCACCGGACCCTGATAAATGTTCCAGATCAGAAAGAATGAAAGGGTCATCAGTATCTGCCACAAACTACGGCTGAAGAGGATTCCGTCCGAATCTATGTTTTCCAGATTGACCATAAAGACGCCCATGATCAACAATGCCAGGGTGCGTTCGAGAATGTGCTTCAGCACCTGCCACTTTGTGTCTCCCTTTTTGAAACGGGCCCTGATGGCATGGGGAACGGAGAGGCCCACAATAAATAGAAAAGCGGGAAAAACCACATCGGCCAGTCCCATGCCGTCTTCATGGGCCCCTTTGTGCTCCAGCCAGCCGGGAATATCGGTCAGCGACCAGAAGTCGTTTACAAAAATCATCAGCAGCATGGTGAGTGCCCTGAGAATATCGATGGATTTCAGACGGTTTGAACTCATTGAGCAGTATCGTAGTGTAGCATAATCTGCTTAAAACTTCCAATCTGTCCCTTTTCCGTGGCCCCGGGCTCTTCTGAGTAATACTGTTTCAGGAAGCTCTCTGCTGGGCTCCATACGGTCTGCATAAAGCCGTAATACTTGTCTTTTTTACCCGGGGGACTGTTCTGCCTGAACAGGTCGGTCATCTCCAATTGTACTCTGGTCACCTCAGGGCTCCTCCAGGGACAGGTGATCACCCGGAATCCTTTCAGGACAAAAAGAGCTGCCGTCGGATCGGCCCTTTCATAGTGCCAGTCGCAGATCACCACATCTTTTTTGATCATATCTATGGCAGTGTGGGTATCGTTTTCACTTGCCTCCCACATGCCCATCCCGGTGGACTTCCCGTCGATAAGCCGGTCGCCCCAGATCCACAGCTCCCGGTCAGATTGTGCCAGGTGGTCCCTGATCTTATTCACTTCCCCTGCAAAGAGTTCCGCTTTGTCCTTTCCAGCACAACGGGGGCATTCCTCTTCCCCGATATAGAACACTTCGTCCATCCCCGCATGAAAGGCATGGGCCTCAAACACTTCTAAAATCTCATCCACCAGGGCAAAGACCACCTGATGTACATCAGGGTGCAAGGGGCAATAGCTCTTACAGTAAAGGCCGTCTTCGTTAGGCCATTCATACTCTTCCGGCAGCTTTACAGAAGGATTCTCATCAAATTCGGGATAGACCGTCAGTAGTTTCTCCATGCTGGTGTGCCACGACTGGTGCCCCAGCAGGTTGATCTGGGGGATAAGCCTGATCCCGTGTTTCCTGGCCACAGAAACCAGTCGTTTAACATCCATTTTCGTAAGAGGATCTTCGTTTTGCAGCTCGGGATGGGATGTAAATGCATAGTTGTAGTCCACCCTCAGTACCAGGGTATTGATACCGCCTGGGCCCAGCTCCTCTTCCATAAACTTCAGGAAGTCATTGAGTCCGCTCCTTTGAGGTGCAGCAATGCAGAGTCCGACCACAGGGGGCGGATCTGCCGCTAAGGCGTTCAGCAAAGGAAGGATCAATAGCATTGCGAAAAACAGGGAGCGAAGTTTCATGGTATGGAGTTTAAGTCCATGAAGTAAACCATTTTTCCCGAAGCTGAAAACTGTTATTCAGTTTAACGAAGGAATTTTTCCCGCTGCTGCAGGTTAAGTAACCCCAGCAACAGGAATACCAGGCTGCTGATTCCCATGATGAGGCGGTTCTGGCGGATGATCTCCCGCCATACGATGTCGTTAAGATCCCGGGGAGTGCTAAAGGGATTAAGGAACATGTTCCATTTGGATTCATCCAGTTCATCGGCCAGGATCAGGAAAAAAAGTCCCAGGATCACCATAATTACCGCTGTGGCGTTCCCGTTCTTCACCAGAGTGGAGAGGCAGAACCCAAGGGAAGAGGCAAAGAGTACCAGCACCATCAGGTGCAGGATCATGGGCAGTATCGGAAAACTGACAAGGGCATAATAGGCCAGGCCTGCAAAGGGAAACAGAAGCAAAAATACCAATACCAGGATCATGAAGTACCGGACCAGCCACACCTTGTACCGGTAATCGGGAATCCCGAAAATAATCTCAAGAGTGCGCTGGTCAGCATCGCTCTGGATTCCGAAAACTGATGGAAAGAAGACCAGCAGGATGGCAGGGAAAGCCAGCAATCCGAATATGTCTTCTATGCGCATCTCGCTATTATCCAGCGCCATGATAGTTCCGAATACCAGGAAGAAAATAAAGGCTGCCAGGATGAAATAGATAAATTTCCCTCCGAAAATGATTCTCATATTGTACCTGGCCAGGCTGTATATATTTTGCAGTATGGAACGGGACTGTGACATAGCTCTATCTCTCCTTATTTTCTTTATCGGAACGAAGCAGCCACAGGTATGCATCTTCCAGAAGTGGAGATTCTTCTATGGCATCCTTAAAGGGTTTCTCCGCAGAGATACACCTGAAACGGATCTGCTCCCCGTCCCTCATGTGATGAACCACCAGCATCTCTTTGGTGGCCTCTTCGAATAGCTCTGAGGGCAGGCTGGTTTTCCAGACCCTGCCACGGGCAATATTAGTCATTTCAGTCGGTGTTCCGTTAAACAACACCTCTCCCCTGTTAATTACCGCCATGGTGCTGCAGGAGCTTGAAATATCCTCGATAATATGGGTGGAGAAGATTACCACACGGCTGGCACTTAGTTCCACCAAAAGGTTCCTGAAGCGGATACGTTCCCTGGGATCGAGTCCGGCCGTGGGCTCATCCACCACCAAAATACGTGGCAGGTGGAGCAGCACCTGGGCAATACCAATCCGTTGCTTCATTCCTCCCGAGTAGGCCCCGATCTTTTTATGCCTCGCATCCCACATATGGACCGACTCCAGTACTTCCCTGATCCGTGCGGAACGTGCCTGACTGTTGGTGATCCCTTTCAGCATGGCCAGATAATCCAGGTAGGCATAGGATGACATATTCTCATACATACCAAACTCCTGGGGAAGATACCCGATGAGTCCCTGGAGTTCCTCCCGTTTTTCCTGGGTATCGATCCCGTTGATCCAGATTTTGCCGTAACTCTGCTCCAGGATCCCACAGATGATGCGGATCATGGTTGATTTACCGGCGCCATTGGGCCCCAGCAAACCAAACATCCCGGTACCAATCTCCAGGGAGACCCCTTTCAGCGCCTTGAACTGTTCCTTCTCCTTTCCTACAACAGGCAGGACGGAGACAAACCAGTAGAACCAGCGGAGCAATGGTCGAATCTCTTTCAGTTCGAACCCCGATTGTTTTACCCTGACCGATACCCTGCCCATAACTACGGCCAGGTACCAGGCCATACCGGCCATCACTGTTAGGGAAAGGTGATCCCAGCGGGATTGGAATATCACCAGCACAGCCATAGGAGCCGCAAATCTGAAAAGCAGCGTGAACAGGCGGAGCAATTTTCCTTGTTTGATCCGGCTGAATTCACGGATAATGGCCAGGAGGTAATAGTATACCACTGCTGAAGAGAAGAGCTGCCAGAATCCGCCCACCAGGTAGAACCAGGCGAAGTAAACCAGGAATCCCAGCAGGGGAATCTGCCAGATGAGCGATTCAAGCTTTGGTTTAAGCGCCAAACTTGCATGCTTTGCCAGTGCAGCCATTTTCCTGCCTGCCTTGAAGTCCCTGGAGGTTTTTGAATCTCTGCCATAGACCTTAACCAGGTTGGACACCTGAATCCGGATGGGGGCTTCTTCATCGATGATACGTTCGGTAGCCTTTCGCAGGCTGCTGGATATAAACCACCAGGCTACGGGAATCCCGACTATCATCAGAAGTCCGCCTGCCAGCTTCCAGACAAAGGACTGAACATAGAGGTAGACCAGGGCCAGTCCTGCAATCACCAGGAGCAGAAGAATGATCTTTACCACCAAAGTGAGGTTCCTGATCCATGCGAGCGATTGTTCAATGCCGTTGTAGAGCATGGGGATATATACCAGCGTAAGCAGGGTACTCAGGCTTAGTCCCCCGATGACCGTGATGGCAAAGGGTGGGCCAATGGCTTCCACATATTCGGCGTTCCCCAGTGCCAGAGGGATCATGGCCGCACAGGTGGTGACTGCTGTAATCAGAATGGGACGAACCCTGGATAGTCCGGCCTCCAGGATGGCCCGGGTTTTCCGGTACCCCCTTTTTCGCAATTCATTGATAAAATCGATCAGGATGATCCCGTTGTTGACCACCACTCCGAGCAGGATAAGGAATCCCATGATCGTGTTGGCATTGAAAAGCGACTCGCCCGTCACAGTCAGCAGAAAAAAGGAGCCGATGGCAGCAAGGGGAATAGAGAACAGCAGTACAAACGGGGTGACAAAAGATTCAAATATGGCCGCCAGGATCATGTAAACCAGGATCATGGCGATCAGGAACATATACTTGAATTCGTCCAGGCCCGAATCTTCCTGCACCAGTTCCACAGCGACCCCGGTGGGGATATTGGCACTCTGTATCAAATCTTCAATCTCACTCCTGGCATACTCAAGCAGTTCATTGGAGTCGTATACATCTTCGTTGTACTGGTAACGCAGTTCCACCTGCTTCTCCTGGTTGACCCTGGAAATGTCGCGCAGACCACTGGCAAAATAGATCTCAGAAATCTGCTCGAGTTCAAACAGGGTTTCATCATCGCTGTCGGGGATATTCAGGGTCTCCAGATCCCTCAGTCTCTTGTCCTGATCCTCTTCCTCCTCATCGGCATCGTTGTACTTGATGATGATTTCATACTCTTCATTGTCCTGTCTGAAGTTTACCCCTGAACTGATCTCGTTCTGAAAGGTATTCAGTTCGCCCATGACCTGGTTACGGGTGATGCCGTAGCGACTCATAATCAGTGAGTTGAAATCGAGATGTACCTCCGGCTGGTTCTCACGGACTGAGACCCTGGCCGAAGAGATGTTATCCAGTTCATCCAGGTAGGACTGCAAATCCTCGGCCACCTCCACCATCAGGTTGAAGTCCTGCCCCTTTAATACTATGTACTCTTCATCTTCACCAATTCCCAGCAGCTGCTGGAACCCTGATTCGCCTCCGGCACCTCCACCTCCGTTACCCCCACGCATCCCACCTACGCCTGAAGGGGCTGTCAGGCTGATATCAGAGGCCGGCATCTCCTTGACCATCTCATAAGCCTCTGACTGGATCTGGCCAAAGGAACGGTTATTAATTTTGCGATAATCGTCCTCCAGCAGTAGGGTCACGGTAGCTTCCTCCTCTTCGATCCTGGAAATCACTTCTTTCTGTTCTTTCACCTTCATCAGTGCCTCTTCCATTCCGGCCACCAGCTGGTCGGTGGTTTCCAGGGTAGATCCGGTGGGCATGGTTATATAAAGCGTTATCTGATTGGTTTCCAGCTCTTCCAGCTGGTTTACCGAGACTGTGAGGGTGGTTAGTATGGTAGCAAAGAAGAGGATCAGCACTCCCACGATGGTGAGCGCCGGGTTTCTGAGTGCGGTTTTCAAAAGGGAGAGATAGATTCTGACCAGGCGGTTATTGATCGATACTTCCTGATAAACCGCCCGGCG
>JAGLPR010000203.1 GCA_023137255.1 Bacteroidales bacterium
CCAATGTGCCTGGCCAGGAGCCTGATCAGGAAATCAGAGGAGAAAATAAATGGAATAAATACAGCCACAGTCGTTCCGGTAGCCGCTACTACAGAACGCCATACCTCTCCGGTACCCTTAATGACCGATTCGGAAGGAGAATAACCGAGGGTCCGGAGCCTGTATATATTTTCAAGCACCACCACCGAAGTATCGAGAAGCATGCCCACTGCCAGTGCAATACCTATCAGGGTCAGGCTGTTGATGGAGATGTCAAATCCGAAAAAGAAATTGAACGCTGTGAAAATGGAGATCGGCATAGCCAGGGCCACCAGAATCACCAGCCTTACATTGCGAAGGAACACCCACAATACAAATATGGCCAGCAGGGCACCGGTAAGTGCCAGCCGGATGATCTGGTCGATGTTATCCTCCATCAACTCAGCGCTGTTCTCCTGTACGGTTACTTCAACATCGAAGGGGGCTCCTTCCCGGTTCAGGATATCCAGCTGCTCCTCCACCTTGTGGGAGAGCTCAATAATATTGGCCTGTGCATCGTGCACCACCTCCAGTGAAACGGCATCTTTTCCATTGACCCGGCTGATGGTCTCTTCCTCTTTCTCGCCATAATATACTTCGGCTATATCTTTCAGTCTCACCGGGTTGTTTCCCCTTCCGATGACCAGATCCTCGATCTGGGAAATGGTTTCGTACTCTGCATCCAGATAAATAAAGAAACGGCGTCCCTCCTCTTTCACTACTCCTCCATACTGCCGGAGGTTCATGTTGGAGGAGAGGATGCTACGGACCCTGGTGGGAGCAATGTTGTAAGCTTCACAGGCGGCCCTGTCGAGGATGATATCCACAGATTTTTGTCTTCCTCCGTATACATTTACTGCTGCTACGCCTTCAATATTCTCAAGATCGGGAGTAATATTCTGGTCCACATAGTTCCGCACCCTGTCTACACCTCCCGAACCACGGGCCTGCAGGCTCATCAGGGTATTGCTGGCATCCTCCAGGTCGATCTTGACTACCTGAAGGTTGAATTCCGGTGGCAGGTCCCCCCTGAGTGCGGTGATCTGCTCATCCAGTTTCAGGTAGGCATACTTCAGGTCGGTCTGCTCTTCGTAGGAGACCAGCACCGATCCCATGCGCCTTCCCGCGTTGGATTCGATCTTCTCTATGTTCTCCAGTCCCGCAATTACACTCTCCACCGGGATAATGGCCTCCTGTTCCATATACTCCGGGGTACATTCAATCATGGAATTCACCTGGATGTAAAGCATGGGCAGCTCGGCATTGGGGAATATCTCCATTTTTAACTGTTTCGAGGAGATGTAACCCAACATGGTTGCTGCCACAAACAGCATCGAAATCAAGACCTTGCGTTGTATGAGGAAATGTTTATTCACCCTGCAGCACCTCCCCCTTTACACGTTTTTCCCCAAGTTTACCAAATGCCATGTAGATGCAGGGGATCACCACCAGGGTCAGCATGGTAGAGGTCACCAGTCCCCCGATCACCGCCCATGCCATGGGAGATCGCAGGGATGCACTCTCACCGAATCCCAGTGTCAGCGGGAACAGGGCAAGGATGGTGGTCAGTGTGGTCATCACAATGGGTCTGATCCGGCGCTGACCAGCCGAAATAATCGCCTCTTTCAGTTTCATTCCCTCTTTTCTGAACTGGTTGATGGCATCCACCAGGATGATGGAGTCGTTTACCGCGATTCCTACCAGCAGGATGATCCCGATGATGGCCATGATGTTCAGTGTGGCTCCCTGGAACCAGAAAACCGCCACGGCTCCTACCACTGCCAGTGGTATCGGCAGCAGGATGGTAAAGGGATGCACCAGGCTCTCGAACTGGGCAGCCATCACCATGTAGACCAGGACCAGGGAGAGCAGTAGGGCAAATCCCAGGCTCCCCATGGACTCCTTCCTCATGGCTTCTTCCCCTGTAATCTGGTAACTGTATTCGGGGGGAAACTCCACCCCGCCAAGCTTTTCGTCAATGGCAAGGGCCACCTGATCCAGAGGAAGATCACGGTCCAGGTCGGCCGTGATCTCCACGATCCGGTTCTGGTTGTTATGCAGGATCTCCCTGGGGGAGTTCCCCACACGGATCTCTGCTACCTCTCTGAGCAGGATCTCTGTATTGTTTACTTTCACGGTAAGCGTTTCCAGCTCCTTCAGGGTAATATCGTTGAGTTTTACGGTAATATCGGTCAATTCACCTTTTACGTCCATCTGTCCGCCATCGACTCCCTGCAGTTTCTCACTCACCCGGTTAATCAGGGTATTCACATCCAAATTCATCAGTCCGGCCCGGTACCGGTCTATGGCGATCACCACCTCGGGAGCACCCCCTTCCACTGATGAAGTGATGTTCCTGATCCCGGAAATCTCTTCGAGTTGTTGCATAACCGACAGGGTGAGCTGTTCCAGTGTTTCCATCTCCTCCCCGGTTAGTTCCACCACCAGCGGAGGCTGGTTGGTTCCCAGGATGGTGGAGAGCGCACTCTCCTCCTGCCGGAACAGGGCAGTGAAATTGGGATTTTCACTAAAATGCTGGGTAAGCACTGAGATCAGGCTTTTTGCAGAAACAGGACTATCTTCCTTCAGTTTCACCTTGATGGTGGCCATGTTCTGGTCATCGAACAGGTTCTCACCTCCCGAGGCCAGTCCCGAGGTGGGACCAATTTCGCTATAGATCATGGCCAGTCCTTCACCGGAGAGCTCCCTGATGATATTTTCCAGGCTGAATACTGCACCAGCGGTACGCTCCAGCTGGGTGCCTTCGGGCATCTCCAGGTCCACATAAAACTCCCTGGCCTCTGACGCAGGCATAAATTCACTGCCTGTCTGACGCAGCATAAACCATCCCCCTGCCATCAGTGCAGCTGCGCCCAGCAGGATCCACGCCCTGTAATCGAGGATCTTATTAAGGAAACGGCCATAGCCGGTGAACTGTACCGATCTTTTGGTCTGGCCCCTGAAAGGGGACCTAAGCCGGTAGAGCCTGGAGTAGAGCATGGGAATGATCAGGATGGCCACCACCAGCGAAGCCAGAAGGGAGAAGGCCACGGTAAAGGCCTGTTCCTTAAAAAGCTCCCCGGATGCACCCCGCAGGTATACAATGGGAATGAAGACCACAATGGTGGTCAGCGTAGAGGCAATAATGGCCCCTCCCACCTGGGAGGTGCCGTTGATTGCAGCTTCAGCGGTGGAATCGCCCTGTTCATGGTTCCGGAAGATATTCTCCAGCACCACAATGGCATTGTCGACCAGCATCCCTGCCCCCAGTGCCAGTCCCCCGAGTGTCATGATATTCAGTGTTAACCCGGTAAAGTACATCAGCACAAAGGTGGCGATGATGGAGACCGGGATGGCTACGCTTACGATGGCTGTGGGACCGATCCGGCGCAGGAAGAGGAAGAGTACAAATACTGCAAGCACTATTCCCCCGATCAGACTGTTGCTTACCTCCCCGATGGCCGAGGAGATATATTCGCCCTGGTCCTCTACCACGGTGAAGGTGAATCCGGGCAGCGCCTTCTGCATGGCTCCCAGGGCCTCTTTCAGGTCCTCTACCGCCTTAACGGTATTGTACCGCATCTCTTTGTAGATGCTCAGTCCCACACAGGGTTCCCCATCCAGCAACACTGCGTTTTGCTGCTCCTTCAGGCTGTAGCTTATGGTGGCCACATCCCTAAGCAGCACAGGAACCCGTTCCCCCTGGGATTCTTCTGTGGGCTGTCCCATCTTTACAATGATCTGTTCCAGGTCCCTGACCTGCTCCAGTTCACTAATGCCTCTCACAATGTAACGCTTCCCCATTTCCACAATAGAGCCCCCTGAAACATCCTGGTTGTAGTTGTTGATGCTGTTGACAATTGTAGAAATATCCAGGTTAAAGGAATTCAGCAGGTAATCATTTGTTTCTACCAGAACCTCAAGCTCTTCTACACCATCCACCTCCACATCTGCTATCCCTTCCAGACGGATTAGTTCATTGCGTACATAGTTTTCGGCCGTCAGTCTCAACTCGTTCAGGTCGCTGGACTCACTGTGCCGGAACGCCACCAGTATGACCGGGGTGGAGTTGGGATCGTACTGGGTGATGTTGATCTCCTCCAGGTCATCTTCCTGGTTGAATGAAGAGAGCGCTTTGGAGAGGTCCAGGAAGGCTTCGTTCATGTCTTTCTCCCAGGTGTATTCCACCTCCACCAGGGCCACTCCCACACGTGAGGTGGAGGAGACGTTGACCACTCCGCTCTGCCTGATGGCAAGTGATTCAACACCGTCGACAAATTTCTCTTCCATCTCCTCGGGAGGACGTTCCCCGGCCACCATCTCTATATAGAGTTTGGGACTATGCAGGTTGGGGAAGAGGTCGATCCCCAGCTTGTCGAAGGAGATAAAACCCAGCAGCAGGGTGGCTACGATGATCATGCTCACCGATACCGGGTATCTGACAGAAAATCTGGTTATGGCTTTTAACATTTCGACTCGCTTAAGGTTCTACCTGAGGATCCTTACCCTGGATTGGTTACGGAGGGTTTCAAACCCTGAATTGACAATGCTTTCCCCCTTCAGCAGTCCCATTTTCACCTCCACACTTTCTTCGTTTTGCAAACCGGTGGTAATGATCCGTTCGGTGGCCACTCCCTTCTCCACTACGTAGACAATCTGGTTCCGGTTGCGGCTCATGATGATGTCCCTGGGGATCACAATTACCTCTTCGGCACTGTTGACCACCAGGTCGGCTTTTACGAACATTCCCGGCAGCAGGATCTCATCCCGGTTCTCCACCTCCACAAAGCACTTGAATGTGCGTGCCTCTGGATCGATGGAAGGAGAGATCTGGGTAATGATCCCGGTTAGTGTGTCGGCCGTACTGGTATAGCTGGTTATATACACTTTGTATCCCCGGTCGATGTTCCTGAAATATTTTTCCGGCAAGTTGGCCTCCAGGTAGAGTTTCCCGTAATCGATGATCTTGATCATCTCAGTACTGGCAGCTATCCTGGTCCCGTTGGTAAAATAGGGAAGATCGGCAATGATCCCGCTGAAAGGAGCATCAAGGGCCATTTTTTCAATGTTGATCCGGCTGCTCTCAATGTCATACTCTGTGTTAATCAGGGTGATCTCTGCATTTTTCAGTTCCCTCAGGGTAGCTCCTCCTTTTTCGAAGAGAGACTGCTGCTTCTCGTACTCCAGTTTGGAGATTTCCATATCCACCTCTTTGGATTTGATCCTCAGATCGTTTACATACTCCTCGTCTTCCAGTTTAATCACGGTGGCATCGGCTTTCACACGATCGCCCAGCGCATAGCGTTTTCCTGTGGAAGGATTTACCTGGAGTATATACTCGCCGGTGATTTCCGAGCTCAGGGTGACCTCCTTTAAGGGATAGACAGAGCCTGTGGTACTGACAAACTCTTCGATGGTCGATGTGGTGACCTCTATGACCCCCACCGGCACTTCGATGGTGGTATCCACCTCCATGTCGGGCTGCTTACACGATGTAACAAGCAGCCAGGGAGTAAGCAGGGCAAAAAGGATGGTTCTTATTTGTTTCATGGGTTCTGGTGTTCTGTTATTTTTCATTTTCACTGGATTTAAACTCTTCCGGTATGATGGGCAACTCTTTCTCAAAATCATACAGGGTCTGAATTTTCAGGTTCAGCAATTCAATTTTATAATCTATGATGGCATTGGTCACCGCCATCTTGGCTTCAGAGAGCTGACTCTGATACAAGCCCAGATCCATGCTGGTAAGATCGCCGTTGCGGTAACGCTCCAGATTGATGTCGTAAGCCAGTTGGGCATTTACTACAGTAATCCGTTGAATTTGAATCTGATTCTCCAGGTTCTTCAGGCTCCGGACCACCGAGCGGATGTTTACCTCTATGTCGGTACGTTCCACTTCGTACTGCAACTGGGAAGTATGTAGGCTGGCCTCCGCTGCCTTGATTTCAGATTTTCGCTCCCCCCAATCAAATAAGGGGATGTCAAATGAAATTCCAATGGCCGGGGTGTTGGTGGGGGTCTGAAACATATCGGCAAAGACTTCGTCATAGGCCTGCACCCCGAAGGAGGCAGTGATGGATCCTGCAAACTCGTTGGTCGACCTGGCCTGGATCAGACCGAAGTTGGCATTTTCAATATCTATCTCTCTCTCCCTCAGCTCCATGCGGTTCTCCAGGGCATGGGTGATGGCCAGTTCCTGGTTTACCGGTACTGTATCGGCCATAATTTCAGCTGCGATCAATAAACTAGTATCCAACGGAAGCCCCAACAGGACCTTAAATTGATCCAGGCTGTTCTGGAGGGTAAGTTCAGCATTGAATACACCGGAATTACTGGTGGCCAGGTTTACCTCTGCCTGGTAGAGCTCCTCCAGGGCCAGCAGGCCTCCCTCTACCTTATTACTGATGATTGTGTAACTCTCCTGGTTGCTTACCAGCTCCTCTTTGGAAATCTCCAGGCTCATCTGGTTGGAATAGACTGCATAGAACTGTTGTGCCACGTTTCGTTCCAGGGAGAGCCGCATCAACAGGTAACGCAGCAGGGAAGATTCGTAATCCAGCTCCAGACTTTCTGTCTCCATCTTGGTCCGGTTGTAAGTGAAAATGGGCTGAGTAAACTGAAGGTACAGGTTGTTAGTGAAGGTTTTGGATAAGGGGTCAGAAGCAAAGGCCGATTCGGTAAAGCTATAGTCGTAAGAGAAGCGGTTCACCAGCATCAGTTGCCCGTCGGTGGGCAGGATCCGCTGGTTGATGGCGAAGGTCCCCCCCGAAGAGGCCGACTCATTCAGGTACCATTCGCTGGTCTGCTGGTCGAAGCGGTTGGTCTTCTCATATTCGAAGGGATCCAGGGTAATGGAAAACTGGGATTTCAAACGAGCCCTCTGAGCATTCAACCTCTCCTGGCTACGAATAAGTGCCAGTTCGGTCTGCTTCATATCCGGGCTGTTATCTTCGGCTATGTCCAGGGCCCGGTCCATGGTAAGCAGGGCCTGTGCCATCAGGGAGGTCGCCCCAATGCCCATGACCGCTGCCATCAATATCACCCTGAACCACCTGCGTATTCTTATATTATCCATATCATTTAACTTTCAGACTTTCGACTTTCAGCTTTTGCCTTTCGCCTTTTGACTTTTACCTTCGTCTTACCCATTTGACTGCATCGGCAATTACCCTGCGGCCATCTGTTTCGTTGGTCAGTGTAACCACTGCCGTATCTGCCGGGAAATGGAACGAACCAAGCCGGTTCCATCCATCTTCTGGACTATTCAGTTCAAATACCAGTTTTTCGGATCCCTCGTTGGAAGAGATGGTATAATTGTAATCTGCTCCCTTATCTGCAAATTCGGGTCCGAACCGCATGGTCCCCTGTCCCTGTCCCTGACCCGAACCACCCTGTCCGCCGCCACCATGGTCTCTTCTTGAAGGTCGTTTATACATGGCTGAAACGGGGATATAGACATAAACATCGTAGAATCCTTTTTCAGGAAGCACGGTGCTCCAGCTTACATAGTTGGTGCCATCCCCTTTCCGGATGGACATGGCCGACCGCACAGTCTCCCCATAATAGGCAGAATGGGCCACAGGAGTCCACTGTGAAGGGGTCCACCACTCATTCAGGCTCTCGTATTTAAGTCCCTCCTCCTTCTCTTTCCTGGAATCGATGTACTGTTTCAATTTGCTCTCATGGGAAACCGAAAAAGAGTAAAATCCATCATCTTCATTATCTACCACAAACTCGTCTTCGTAGGTAAAGTTTACCTCCTTTTCTGTGATTCGTTCGTATTCGTCCAGGTTGACATTTTCCACTTCGGTGGCAGACCGCAGGAAATTGTTGTAGCTGGAGGGAATGTTGCCCGAGATCAGCGTGTTTACGGTCATCATCATTGGCCGGTCATAGAGCACTACCTGCACCTCTCTGGTCTCGCCCGGGTCCACCTCATGAAGCCGCTGCTCTTCGTTCATGCCCCCGCCTCCACCAAATCCTCCCTGGCCCATGATCCGGAAATTCATATCCACCAGTCCTTTGGAGTCACCCACATTGGATATCCTGTACTTGACCAGGTAAACGTCTCCTATATCGTCTCGTGTCTGCTGGTATTCTGGCGGTGAGATCTTAAAGGTGGCCATCCCTCCTCCTTCGTTAATTACATCCAGATAGGGGGCGATTTCCACGCCAAATTCATTGAAAAAATCCCTGGAAAACTGGTCAAAGGAGATTTCAGAAAAGGCATGGTCCTCCAGCTAATAATAAAAGAAGTAATCGAAATCGCCCATTCCTACCCTGTTTTTCAGGGCGGAGATGATAAAGCTTCCGGTCTGATTGATCAGGGAGGAGGTAAGTTCCGTATCCCATTGTGCAAAGAGTTCAATCATGTTTTTATCCTGAAGTGCCAGGTTTGCACGCTCCTTTTCGGTGATCCCGCCGGTGAAACCCTGCCTGGGAGAGACTTCATATCCCTCCTTCAGGTAGATCTCAAGCATGGAATTCAGCACGGGGTACTCTGTGGAACTGATGCCTGTGACGTAACTATAATAGAGAGGGAAAACGCAATATGGATTCTTCGAATAGAGGTCTTCATTGTAAGCAATCAGGTTCTCTCCTCCTCCTCTTCTAAAACCTCCCCTGGTCTGAATGCCGGTATTGAAAAAGGTATTCTGGAGGAGGCGTTTAAACTGGTCCACCTGAATTTCCCGGGGACTGCGTTTGTTCTCCCGCTCCCGGTCGCGTCGTTCCTCTGCTTTTTTGAATCTTTCAAAATCGAGTGTATTGATTCCAGCTCCCTTTTCCGGCATCAGGATCATCTCCGGCAGGATGGTCTCCACAGTTTGAATGTAAGGCCGTTCATAGGCATGATACTGGATGGGTACCTCCACCAGGTTGATCCTGTCGAACGGGTAATAGAGATCCAGCTCATCTATTTCATAGTTATCTTTTTGTTCCTTGATCAAAGCTTCAATGGTATCCCCGATTTCTGAAAAATAACCGGAGAAGTAGTCATGTTCGGGATCCATGTAGAGGTTGTACTCCACTTCATCTATGGTCAGACTTCTTCGTTCCAGCGGGGCGATGACCAGGGGAAGTACACTCAGGTTATGCTCGGGTGTAAACCGGAACCCTCCGTCAATGGTATCTACCCTCCCTGGGGCTATGGCAACAAGTCCCGAATCGGGCTGGACTGTCAGGTTGAACCTGGCAAAATCGAGCTCCTGCGGCTGGAAGTTAAGCATGTTAAAGCCTACTCCTGCCCTGGGATACCAGTTGAGTTCAGGGGTTAGCAGCATATAGTCGGGGTGAATGATACCCGGCTCTTTATCGAAGGTCGCTACTGCGGCCCGTTTTAAGGCTTCCACCTGCTCTCTGGGGATGTCGAGATAGGCCACCGATCCATCCGGGACCCCGGAAAAATAAAAATCGAGGCTTCCCCTTCTCCCGGGCATCACCCCATTCTCAGGCACGATGATGATGAGTTGCTCCATACGCAGGTATTCCACCGGGCCACCCTGGACTGAAATGCTGTCGATCCGGAATCCCGGGTTCAGCGAGAAGACCAGGGTATCCAGCTTCTCCCTGCCACTGTTCCTGTAACGCAGGGAAGAAGACATATGAAGCCTTTTGCCATCCTGCTCCACATGAATCTGGTTGGAAACCACATCTACCACATATAAGCCTGCATAGCGGTTATTGAGTCTTAGGTACTCTTCACGTTTCTCAGCCGTATCGCTGAAGGAATCGTAGTACTGGTAGCCAAACCAGAGTCCGCCGGCAACAAATCCCACGAACAGAAACAGGTTCAGGAAGTTCCACCGTCCTGTCTGTGGCAGGCGGTTCAGAAAACGGATGGTGGCAAAAATAAATCCCATGCCCAGCATCAGGTAAGCAAGCCGGTGCAGCAAGATCCGCTGCGGATCTGCGAATCCGATAAAATCGGAATAGACCATGGGGAAATTAAATGCCATGTAATCCAGCATTCCATAGAGCTTGTCCTGGAAATAGGCCAGTGTGAGTCCAATATACCCCAGAAGGACCAGGAAGGTTACTGCCTGGCTCCGGAACAGAATCATCATAAAGAAGGAGAGCCCCAGGATGAATATAAGGGTGGGCACGGTGATCAGCAACGGATAGTAAAGATAGGCTTCCCACACCACCGGTACATCTGTTCTTAAAAGGTTAAATATAAGGGACATGGACAGGGCCATAATTACCAGGGCCAGGAACAGCACGAGGATCCCAAGGGTTTTTCCCACCACATACTCCCCGTTGGTGATGGGCCGGGCATAGATCACCTCCGTAGTATCCAGTTTTTTGTCCCGCTTCAGGAAATCTGAGGCAAGAAATACGGCAATTACCGCCTGGGCCACATTAATAAACAGCACATTGATATAAGGCATGTTGGCAGCAATGGCTCTGAAGGTCCATCGTGCATTGGAATGGGCCCCGAAAAATCCCATATTGGTCCCGAACAGGATAAACAGTGCCAGGATGGAAAATATCCGGAAAAACCAGCTTCTGAAAAGCGTTTTGCTTTCATAGGTGGCCACGTTCCATATGTTGATCAGGTTCATCAGAGGTTCCAGTGAGCTAATTTGTTGTCCATGTAATGAACATATGCGTGTTCCAGGTTGGGATCCACCGGGGAGGCATCGATGGAAGCCGGCTTCTCACCCACAAACTGAATCTCCCAGCCAGCCCCCGATGGAATGGTGGAAATAATGGGAACCTCCTCCTTTAATTGTTCATACTGCACGGGTGTGACCTCGGTCCGCCAGACATTCCCCTTAGCCAGTTCCACCAGGTTGTCGGGTGTTCCCTGGTAGATCAGGGATCCTTCATTCAGCAGGGCCATCTGGTTGCAGGTACTTGAGATATCTCCCACGATATGGGTGGAAAGAATGATAATGGTTTCGCTGCGTCCAAGATCAGACAATAGGTTCCGGAACCTGATTCGTTCTTCGGGATCCAGCCCGGTGGTGGGCTCATCTACAATAATAAGGGAGGGGTG
>JAGLPR010000204.1 GCA_023137255.1 Bacteroidales bacterium
CTGAACTCATACAGCCCTACACTCTCCAGCATTTCATCCACCCGCTCCCCTCTCTCCCGTTTGGAGGACATACCGGCCAGGCGTGCGGCATAATCAAGAAACTCCCATGATTTTAACTTGGCAAAAAACCGGAAATCCTGGGGCAGGTAACCCACTATTTTCCGGATCTCTTTGCGATAGTTCCCGATCTCATGACCATTTACCAGCACCTCCCCCTCTGAAGGCTTCATCAGAGTGACCAGGATGCGCATCAGAGTTGATTTGCCTGCCCCGTTGGGTCCGAGCAGTCCGAACATCCCATTGGTGATGGTCAGGTTCACCTCATCCAGGGCTTTGAATCCCCCCGAATAGGTTTTGGTCAGGTTTTTGATCTCGATTTGCAATGGAAAGTGAAATTGAATTCGTTTTATTGTGAGCTTTGACCCATAAGATGTTTTAAGGTTTAATGACCTTACTTAAAATTCATTTTAAAATTAAACCTTTTTATATTGTAAGGGTCATAGCATCAGAAAGAACCATATAAATTATAGAAAAATCATGAAACGTACATTAAAATTTGCAAGCGCAGCTACAGTGATGCTGCTGTTTGCTTTGCAACTTTCAGCACAGGGACCCGGCAGCGGTAGAGGATTCCAGATGACTGAAGATGATATCAAGGATAGGGTAAAGAACACAAGCCAAACCCTTGAATTATCTGACGATCAGCATAAGAAGGTATTATCCTTTGAGTTGGACTTTTACAACAAGATGCAGATCGAACGCCAGAAGATGATGAATTCCGGACAGCCGTTCGACCGCGAAGAGATGCGTGCAAAAATGATGAAGATACGCGATGAGCGCAACGTCAAGTACGAGGAGGTGCTTACGCCGGAACAGTATGTAAAATTCACTAAAATGCAGGAACAGCGCCGAAACGAAATGAGGGAGCAGCGCGAGCAGAACAATCCCGATGGCCAGCCTGCAGAGAGACCAGAAAGGGGACGTGGCAGGGGCTAGTTTATTGCCTGTCGGACTCTGTTAACGTATAGTGAACAATCCGCTATTCTTATGGTTATTTTAAGGATAGCGGATTTTTCATTTATAAAACTCATACTAGAATGTCAGTCAGAACTGCAAAATCACAATGGAACGGTACCCTGAAAGATGGAAAGGGAACCATGAATTTCAGCAACTACAGCGGTCCCTATACCTTTAAATCGCGCTTCGAAGAGGGCAGTGGAACCAATCCCGAAGAGCTGGTGGGTGCAGCACACTCTGGGTGTTACTCCATGTTTCTGGCAGCCCTGATCGGCGGTGAGGGACTGAACCCGGAAAGTGTGGAAACCACAGCCAAAGTTCATCTTGGAAAAGATGATATCGGTCCGGTGGTCACCACCATTGAACTGGATTGTACGGTAAAGTGTGATGGTTTGTCACAGGAGAAATTCCAGGAACTTTCTGTAGCTGCAAAGCAGAAGTGTCCCATCTCCAGGCTGGTGGCAGCGGCAGATGTAAAGCTTAACGCGGTGCTGCTTTAAATAGTGATCCATTTACGTACTTTGGGAGGAGTGTAGTTACGCATGGTCTCTACCAGCTCTTCAATGCGGTAGCTTACCAGCACCATGTCCCGATTTTGATCTTTTATAAAGCCCTCATCCACCATCCGGTCAATGACTGCGAGTATCTGGTCATAGAATCCATTGGTATTCAGCACACCCACAGGTTTGTCGTGTAGCCCCAGCTGTCCCCAGGTAAGCATCTCAAACAGTTCATCCAGGGTTCCAAATCCGCCTGGGAGAGCGATGGCTCCGTCACTCATCTCTTCAATCAGTGCTTTTCGCTGGTGCATGGTCTCCACGGTAATTAATTCTGTAAGCTTGCTGTGAGCCACCTCTTTCACATGCAGAAAACCGGGAATTACCCCGGTAACTTTTCCCCCGGCCTCCAGGGCAGCATCCGCCAGGATCCCCATCAATCCTACCTTACCTCCCCCAAATATCACATGGATGTTGTTACCGGCCAGGTATCTGCCCAATTGAGCTGCCTGCTGCCTGTAGATTTCATTGGGTCCGGCACTGGAGCCACAATACACTGCAATTCTTTTCATCCCGCAAAGATAGCATCCTGTAATAATCAGAGCTGTCTCAAAAGGACAGCCCTGATTATTTGTTGGTGTGAGTTTAAATAATTGGTGATGGATGGTTTTTCAATACCGCGGTGAACTCTTCATAATCCTCTGCAGAGAGCTCATGGTTTTTTAGCTCGCCTTTTAAGAACTTATCATATCCGACCAGGTCCATAAGTCCGTGACCACTGAAATTGAAAAGGATCACCTTCTCTTTACCCTCCTCTTTAGCCTGCTTTGCCTGCCTGATGGTAGAGGCAATGGCATGGGTGGTTTCGGGAGCCGGAATGATCCCTTCGGTACGAGAAAACAGTAGTCCGGCCTCATAACATTCCAGCTGGTGGATCGCTTCAGGGGTGGCAAGGCCCTCTTTGACCGCGTGACTTACCAGTGGAGACATGCCATGGTAACGAAGGCCGCCGGCATGAATGGGAGGCGGAATAAATCCATGTCCCAGTGAGTTCATGGCCAGCAGCGGGGTCATCTTGGCCAGATCGCCATGGTCGTAGGCAAACGGAGCCTTGGTTAGCGTCGGACAACTGGCAGGCTCTACCGGGATAATTTCCATCTGGGCTCCGTTGATCTTATCACGCATAAACGGGAAGGCGAGTCCGGCAAAGTTGCTGCCTCCCCCGGCACAAGCGATCACCACATCGGGAAGCTTCTCCCCGATAAGCTCAAGCTGCTTTTTGGCTTCCAGGCCGATGATGGTCTGATGAAGCATTACATGGTTCAGCACACTTCCCAGGGAGTAGCGGGTTTCTCCGCTTTCATCGGTGACAGCTGCTTCCACAGCCTCACTGATGGCAATTCCAAGACTGCCCGGAGTATCCGGGTATTTGGCAAGTACATCGCGTCCTGCCTGGGTCAGATCGCTGGGACTGGGATAACATTCACCTCCCCAGGCCTCCATCATCATTTTCCGGTACGGTTTCTGGTCGAAGCTGACCCGTACCATAAACACCTTGCAGGTGAGCCCCAGCAGGGAGGTAGCAAAGGATAGGGCACTTCCCCACTGTCCAGCCCCGGTTTCAGTGGTCAGGTTCTTGATGCCAAATTCTTTGTTGTAATAGGCCTGTGCAACCGCAGTATTGGGCTTGTGACTCCCGGCAGGTGACACACTCTCATTTTTATAGTAGATTTTAGCAGGAGTACCCAGCGCCTCTTCAAGCGCATAAGCTCTCACCAGGGGAGCCGGCCGCCAGATGCTTAGCATATCCAGCACCTTTTCAGGAATATCGATCCACCTTTCAGTGCTCACTTCCTGTTCAATCAGGTTCATGGGAAATACCGGGGCCAGTGCTTCCGGTCCAATCGGATTGCCATCGGGACCAAGCGGGGGGTTGATGGTTCCGGGCAGGTCTGCAGCAATGTTGTACCACTGCTTCGGGATCTCTTTTTCACTAAGGAAAATCTTCTTTCTCTTGCTCATAATTACTCAAATTTTTAGATGTAAAATGTCATAAAAAAACGGAGCAGTTATTTCTAACATGCCCCGTGTATATAATATCCTTTGATTCTCTTACAAAACGATCATCGCAGACGAAGCATATCTCTGGTGGTTCCACCAAAGCCATCGCCAGCTGTTATGATTGGTAAATAGTTGCATTATTTGGTTTTAATCAATCGAAAAATAGAGATTATTTATTTAAGTCCGACTGCTCATGCTCTTTTTATTTCCATTCTTAATAGACCGGTTTAATCCAGGGTTCTGCCGGTGCATACCTGCTGGCAGAGGCCCATTTAATGCCTCGTTGCATGATTTCCAGGGCTTCCGGCACTTCAAAATCCTTCATTACATGTCCCAGCGAGGAGTAAAAAACCCGTCCCTTTCCATGCATTTTTTTCCAGACCACCGGCATGGTACATCCCCCGATCCAGTCGGCATGCTTATCACTGAAAGTGGTGGTAGCCAGTACCTTCATATTGGGATCCACATGAAGGTAGTACTGTTCGCTGTGCATGTCAAAATCGGCCAGTCCGCTGGTGACAGGATCCTGGTGATCAGTAAGCTGTACATGGTAGTCAATTATTCCACCCGGATGTGCCACCCACTGTCCGCCAGTCATGAACTGATAAGCCACATTCTGCCTGAACGAATCACAGAGTCCGCCATGCCATCCTGCGAGTCCACATCCCCTTGCCACTGCTTTCAATAGTCCCTTCTCCTGCTCTCTGGTAATTTTAGCCATGGTAAATGTCTGTATCACCAGGTCGACCCCCTTCATATACTTTTCATCGGCATAAGGGTCCAGCTTATTAAATGCATCTACTGTGGCACCCTCCTTTTCCAGCCAGGGCTTAAAGAGATCTACGGATTGAACAGGCTCATGCCCTTTCCATCCGCCATAAGTAAATAATATCTTTTTGTCTTTGAGTGAAGGCAATGTTCCCGCTACAGGCAGGAATCCGGATTCTGATGTATCATTGGCACGGAGCCCCAGTGAAGCTCCAACTGCAATAGTTCCCGTACTGGACAGGAATCGACGTCGGTTAAATTTCATAGAAATGGGTTTGAGTATGTCATAAAAATAACCGGAAAATATATAAGAACAAAAAAACCCCTCGCTGATGCGAAGGGTTCAGATAAATACGAGATGATCTGCTCAACTATATAAGTTTGACATTCACTGCATTTAATCCTTTTCGTCCTTCAGTAAGTTCGAAAGTTACATTGTCATCTTCCTTGATCTTGTCAATCAGGCCAGATACATGGACAAAATACTCTTCGTCGGATTCGACGTCTTTGATAAATCCATATCCTTTGGATTCATTAAAGAATTTTACTTTACCTTCTTTCATTGTTTAAATTGAAAATTAATAACAGTGCAAAAGTAATACATTTTATATCCAAATACACAATGAGTGTTAACATTTCTACCCTTATCGCGGAATGATGTAGAAAAACACCGCAAAAAAGTGTGAAACAGTTCCGGCAACTACCAGCAGGTGCCAGACCAGGTGGTGGTAGGGGAAGCGAATAATTTTAAAAAACACAATTCCCAGGGTATAGCAGAGTCCTCCTATGAGGATCCAGAGGCTGCCCATCAAAGGAAGAGTCCTTATGATGGGTACAATAGCCACAAGGAGCAACCACCCCATCACTGCATAGGAGACCACATAAAATGTATTTACTCCCGTATTAAAATCACCAGGTTTCCTGAGGATCAGGATGGTGCCTGTTAAAGCCACACCCCATTCAATCCCAAAGATCACCCATCCCAGCGGGCCGCTTAATGTGATCAGGGCAATGGGAGTATAAGTACCCGCAATCAGAAAATAGATGGCGATCCGGTCGAAGTTGAAGAAAAAATCTTTGGTTTTACCCATGGGTAGTATATGTGTGAGAGTGGAAGAGAGGTAAAGCACGATCATGGATGCCCCAAAAACGGCGGAGCTAACCACATGCCAGCCATTTCCGTGGACAGCAGACTGATATACCATAAGTACAAGTGCAGCTACTGCCAGCAGGCCCCCGGAGAAATGAGATATTGCATTGGCCATCTCTTCGCGACGAGAAAATTTCAGATTTTGTTCCATTGGATTTATTTTCCTCAAAAGTAGTTATCGGGCTGAAATCAGCCGAATCTGCAATCCCTGTATGGCCGTATTCATCCCAAAATAAGTATATTTGTCTCAGACCTGTTCCGAAGAAGCCCAATCAGCCCATGAAGAGATTACTGACAATGGTTTGCCTTGCTATCTGGCCTTTCAGTCTCTTCTATGCACAGGATTCCAGGGCGGACAGTCTACTGAATATGACATCGGTTCAGGCAGACGACGAACTGGCCAGAACCTATTATGAACTTTCCCTGGCACTGCAGACGGTCTATACTGACAGTGCCCTCTATTTTGCCAATCGTGCCGAGACCATGCTTCAGAGAGGTGATCCGGATAACCTTTTAGCCTACGTTTACAAAAGCAAGGGAAAGATTTATGCCTTGAAACTGGTGACTGAGCGAAGCATATTTTACTACAGAAAGGCCTACGATGAATTTATCAAGCTTGAAAACTACGACGAAATTGGTGATTGTGCTTTAAGAATAGGCAACCTGTACTATGATGTGGCCAATTTCGGAGAAGCCTATTATTTCTTTTTACAGAGTCTGACCTCTTCTGAAAGACATAGTGACCGGCTGAGCATGGCCAGAGCAGAAATCAACCTGGGAAATGTATCTTCCGAAATGGGCAGACTTTCAGATGCGGAAAAACACTATCAGAATGCTTATACCATCTATAATGAACTGGGACTTGCCGATGATGAGTGTGGCGCACTTAATAACATCGGGGGGATCCTCTATGACAAAGCACAGTATGATTCGGCCCTAACCTACTTCTTCCAGGTGATGGAGAAGCTGGATCCCGATTCTCTCAGCTCTGCCGTTCAGCTTAATATCTTATCCGGAGTATACAACAACACAGCTCTTGCTTACACTGAGCTGGGTGAACAGGTGCTGGCACTGGATTACTTTAAAAGGGGCCTGGGCCTTGCACTAAAAGCAGATGATGAGTACAATGTGAGTTCGGTCTATATCAACCTTGGATCGCTGTTTGGTGAGATGGGTAAGCTGGATTCTGCCCTGTTCTATCTTCACAGGGCCCTTCAGATAGCAGATAATAGGGGGTTTCGTTCTGTTACACTGGACACCTTTGAAGAACTGGCAAAGCTCCATGCGGGTATTGGTAGTTACGCACCTGCATACAACTGGCAGGTTCGTTACGATACCCTGTACAAATCGATGTTCAATGAGAGACAGTCGGACCAGATTTCAAAGCTGAGGGCCATGTACGAACAGGAGATCAGCGAAAAGGAGATTTCACA
>JAGLPR010000205.1 GCA_023137255.1 Bacteroidales bacterium
TTCTGTTGGAAAATCTATCCTATTCCCTTGGTAGCTAATGCGACACTGTTCGCCGGCTTTGGATAAGACTTCCACTTCCTGAAGAAGTCCATCCTCCCAACGGAAGGATAATTCAAATCCACCCCGGGCACATACCCCGCTTATCTCTCCTTTGGGAAGGGCTGAGGGAAGGGCGGGCAGCAGGTCGATGGTGCTCAGGTGTGACTGAATCAGCATTTCCACGATCCCGGCAGGAGCGCCGAAATTTCCATCGATCTGGAAGGGAGGATGGGCATCAAACAGGTTCGGGAAGGAACCCCCTCCTCCACTGTAGCTTGTGTTTTTTGCAGTAACAGGCCTGAACTGCAGCTTGATCAGTTCATAGGCATGGTCGCCATCCAACAGCCTGGCCCAGAAATTAATTTTCCATGCCAGGCTCCACCCGGTTCCCTCGTCTCCTCTGAAAAGCAGGGATTGTCGGGCAGCCTCCATGAGCTCTGGTGAGCTAAGCCAGTTCAGATCCTTTCCAGGGTGCATTCCCCATAAATGGGCGATGTGTCTGTGTTTGTTTTCAGGATCATCCACATCCTCGAGCCACTCCTGCAACTGTCCATATTGTCCTATCTGGTTTGGGGCTATTCTTCCTACCTGCTCCTGAAGCAATCCGGCAAATTCAGTATCAGAATCCAAGAGTCTGGCTGCTTCAATAGTTGCATGGAAAAGCGAGCGGATAATCTGGTGGTCCATGGTGGGTCCGGCCACCAGTCCCCCGTTTTCAGGAGAGTTGGAGGGGGTGCTGATGAGCCAACCTGTTACAGGGTCTTCTACCAGGTACTGAACATAGAAAGTGGCAGCTCCCTTCATGATCGGGTAGGCCCTCTCCCTGAGGAAATCCAGGTCCTTTGTAAAAAGGTAGTGCTCCCATAAATGGTGTGACAGCCATCCGCTTCCACCCACCCACATGCCATGATTTGAGTGATTGATGGGGGCTGTACCACGCCACAGATCTGTATTGTGATGAAGCACCCAGCCCTCTGCTCCATAGTGCTCTCGAGCCACCCTGGATCCTGTTTCAGCGCACTCTTCAACCATCTTGAACAAGGGTTCATGGCATTCCGATAGATTGGTTACCTCGGCCGGCCAGTAATTCATTTCAGTGTTGATGTTGGTAGTGTATTTGCTGCCCCAGGCAGGCTTCAGGTCCTTGTTCCAGATTCCCTGGAGATTGGAGGGCTGGGTTCCCTTTCGGCTTGCCGAAATCATCAGGTAACGGCCGTACTGGGTGTAGAGGGCAATCAATGAAGGATCGTTGGGAGATTCCATGAATCTGAGAAGTCTCCGGTCTGTGGGGATAGAATCCCTGCCATTGCTTCCCAAGTAGATCGAAAAGCGGTTAAACAGTTCCTGGTAATCTGAAATATGCGCTGCTTTTATCTCTGCATATGATTTTCCCTGAACCCCGTCCAGGTATTTTTCCATGCTGGAACGGGGATCGCCACTAACATCATTGTATGAGATAAAATTGGTGGATGCGCTTAACAGGAGGGTGGCACTTCCGGCCCCGTTGATGGTAATTTTATCGCCGTCTCTGTTGACTTTCCCGTCCGTCTCCACCTGGATCCCGGCCGTTCCCTGCAGGGCACCATCTTTTACGGCCACATTCAGAACCTGTCTGCCATCGGTGGTTATTACGCTGCTCTCTTCATGTTCTGAATCGAGCCTCACTGAAAAGTTCAGGACACCAGCTTTGTCGGCATTCAACTTTATGACAATGATTTGCCCGGGATGACTGGCGAAAACCTCCCTGGTATAATGAACTTCATCCACCACATAAGAGGTACGGCACACCGCATTTGATATATCCAGTTCCCGGTAGTATTCTGAGAACTCTTCATGATCCGGAAAGTCCAGGTAGATATCACCAAAGGGCTGATACTCCTTCTGGGTTAATGGAATGCTCATAAACTCCTTCATGGCAAGTTTATGGGCCTTGTCCTGCTTCCCTTCCCTGAGCAACTGACGTATCCCTTCCAGGTAGTTCACAGCACCCTCATGGGCGTAGTCATTGGGTGCGCCGGTCCAGAGAGTCTCTTCATTAAACTGGATTCGATCCTGTCCGATACCTCCGAAGACCATGGCTCCCAGGTGTCCATTACCCACAGGCAATGCTTCATTCCAGGTTTCCGCAGGCCGGTCGTACCAGAGCTTTAATATTGTATTCTCTTCCCGGGAGGAGCACGATACAACTAGCAGGATGGTGGTGATGACAAAGAGTTTTTTCATGGGATGTCATTTTCGCACCAAATTATAAAAATCCCTTGTTATAGAAAATACTTTTAGTTCCACAGATAGGGTAATCGGGGTGTTGTGCATCATATGTTTATGACGATGTCGCAAAAAGAGTTTAAATTTCATACATAAAACCCAAAACCATGAGATCCATAGCTGTTATAGCATTATGCCTGCTTTTTACAGTTCCTTCATTTGCCCAGACACGGGTAGTCAAAGGAAAACTGACCGCTTTCAACCAATACCCGGTACAAAATGTGGAAATCGCCTCTAAAAAGCCAAATCAACCGTGATGACCGATTCGCTGGGACAGTTTGAAATAGTGTGTAATGAGAAGGATGTGATCATGATCAAAGCGAAAGTGTTCCAGGCCATAAATAAGAAGGTGGATGAGGATGATGACTTTATTTCGGCAAACCTGATCTTCCGGGATACACCTAAAAATCGTGAAATTGCAACGGGCCTGGGATATATTTCACATGAGCAACTGACCTTTGCCCTGGCACATATGGCCGATGAGAACAACGACTTTTGCAACTACACCAGTGTGTTCTCATTGATCAAGGGTAAATTCCCCGGTGTACAGGTCAGGGACGGAGCCAGTGGAACTGAAGCGGTATTTGTACGCGGGCAGAAATCGATTACCCAGGACAATGCGGCCATCTATGTGGTAGATGGTGTAAGGGTGGCCGATATCTCCTTTGTGAATCCCTGTGAAATGGCTACCATTGACATTTTGAAGGATGGTGGAGCTGCACTTTACGGGTCCCAGGCAGCCAACGGAGTGGTGGTTATTGAAACCAAGGGTCACCGGCAGTAGGAAGAAGGAGCTGCTCACCGCCTTTTTAACTGTTTCACTGGCTTCTTTAAACCATCAGCCAGGAAATCAGTCTTATTAGAGAATTAAACCTCAATCTCATGTATACCCTGACCGCATCAATAGCCTGCCTGCTTTTTTCTGTTGCCTCCATTGCACAGACCAGGGTAGTCACAGGAGTGCTGACGGCATTCAATAAATTTCCGGTGGCCAATATCGAGGTGAAGGCCCAAAAAAGCAAGTCGAGCATCTTGTCCGATAGCCTGGGGGTTTTTCAGCTAGTTTGCAACGAGAAGGATGTAATCAAAATCAAACCTGAGACTTTTAAATCGGTCAGCCGGAAGATCAGCAAGGGAGATGATGATACACTGCACATCAACCTGGTCTTTATGGACTCAA
>JAGLPR010000206.1 GCA_023137255.1 Bacteroidales bacterium
GACCGTTGGCTCAAGCGTTGGAAAGAGGAGAGGCCAAATGCACCCATTCCTGCATCAGGACCGGAAGGAGGATTTTCAAACAGACGCCGCGAATTAATTAGAGATATGATCAGTGTCCCTTTTTTTGGGGCATTTGCATATGTATTGTACAAAAAGAATAAATGGGATAGTCTTGAGAAGAAATTCCTGACCGAGCAACCAGATGCAGTTTCAAGTGCTACACTTAAAAGCTTTCAACTTACTTCACTTGAAGATTTGAAAGGGACCATACCGAAAGGTAAAATCGGAGAGTTTGAACTAAGCCGGCTGGTTATGGGAGGAAATCTGATTGGCGGCTGGGCTCATGCACGAGACCTGATCTACGTGGATAAATTGATTAAAATGTATCATACCGATGAGAAGGTAATGCTGACACTGCAACTGGCAGAACAATGTGGTATTAATGCAATCATTTCTAATCCGGCGCAATGTCGCATTGTCAGTAAGTATCGACAGGAAACAGGTGGAAAGATGCAGTTTATTTCAGATTGTGGTGCAGGGAATAGCTTTAAGGAAGGAATTGAAGTGTCCATAGAAGGCGGAGCACACGCCTTGTACAGCCATGGAGGAAAATCTGATATTAGTGTATACAATAATGATTTATCTTTTTTTGATGAACTTTCTGAAGGCCTTGAACTAATTCGTAGTTATGGTAAACCGGCAGGTATTGGGGCCCACCGTATTGAGACCATACAAGCATGTGTTGAGCGAGGTATTAAACCCGACTTTTGGGTGAAAACGCTTCATTCGAATGATTACTGGTCTGCACAGGTTGATCTTGAAAGAAAGGATGTTCCTGAACCTGGGTGGAAAGACAATAATTTCTGCTTAAAGCCGCAGGAAGCAATTGATTATATGAAAAATCTGGAAGAACCGTGGATTGCTTTCAAGACACTGGCAGCCGGAGCCATAAGGCCTGAAAAGGGATTCAAATATGCATTTGATAGTGGCGCTGATTTCATCTGTGTCGGTATGTATGATTTTCAGATCGTTGAGGATGTCAATATTGCATTAGATACCCTTGCCAGTGTGAACCGTTCGCGACCCTGGAGAGGGTAAGTCCACACACATAAAAGAAGATATGAAACATGTTTTATACCTTGTGCCTCTCTTTCTGCTGTTCTGCAGGAGTAGCTCACCAACCATTGCTTCTGGTGATTTAAACTCCGGAGTGAGTGTAAGGCTTCAGGCTGATACAATCAAACACCCGCCCTGTGCCGAGAATGAGATACCTCATTATAATGCATACAGAACTACTGCCAAACCTCATATTGATGGTCGCCTGGATGATCCTGTCTGGCAGATTGTTCCACGTTCACCCCGATTCCGGGATCTGATTTCAGGAAGGGAGACTTTCCTTGACACCAGGGCAGCTCTGGTGTGGGATGAAGAGTATCTGTATGTAGCCTACTGGATAGAAGAACCAAATCTACAGGCTACTCTCACAGAACAAGACGCTCCGATCTACCAAAACAATGATGTGGAACTGTTCATCGCAGGTCGTGATGCTTACTACGAATTTGAGATTAATGCATTTGGAACCATTTACGAAGTACTTTTCATCTGGGAAGCATCATATAAGAGCATTGGTTATGACACTATAGCGGAACTAAGTCTAGAGCAACCAGGGAGCAGACCATTTAATGGAGTGGACTATACACATCCAAGGGGCCCTCGAATTGGCTTTTTCCAATGGGACCTCCCGGGCATACAAAGTGCTGTTTTTTTAGATGGCACCATCAATGATGACCGGGATCAGGACCGGGGATGGACAGTGGAACTGGCCCTGCCCTGGTCAGGGATGTCTGTCCTGGCTTTGGGTGATAACCGGAGTCTTCCTCCTCAGGATCAAGATATCTGGCGGATGGATTTTTCCAGATTTAACCAGTATAAGGAAGGACCACCATCCGAGGATTCCGATGGTTGGGCCTGGAGTCCGCATGGTGTTTGGGATTCACACGTACCGGAATGCTTTGCATATATCCATTTTTCCATGGAAGATGTTACTGCGGTATCTGAGGATTACCAGTAATGGGGGTAAAGTGAACCAGGTTCCTTGTGGAGAAAACGAACAACCTGACCACTTCAGGCCGGTTTTTGCAGCAATCCCACCTAAAGTCAGAATAGAGAGTGTTTTAAATATCGAAATCAGGTGCTTATCAATGACCGGTATGCTATGCTCCGAAAAGCAGCAGTATAAATAGGGCAATCATTACATATTCCTTCGGTACTCTCCTCCCACCT
>JAGLPR010000207.1 GCA_023137255.1 Bacteroidales bacterium
AGTCTGGACACCTGGTGGTCTTTCTCTTTTTTCGTGGCCCTGATCACCTCCTTGGGTATGAGCGTCGGGGACCCTCCCGGTGAGAGGAAGGTATTCACACCAACCAGGGGCAGGTTTCCACTGTTCTTCATGCGTTCATAGTAAAGGGATTCTTCCTGGATCCTGGCACGCTGGTACATTTTCTCCATGGATCCAATGACTCCGCCCCTGTCGTTCAGCCTGTCAAATTCTGCCAGTACTGCCTCCTCCACCAGGTCAGTCAGCTCTTCTATGATAAATGATCCCTGCAGGGGATTCTGGTTCCTGGTTAGCCCAAGTTCTTTGTTGATGATCAGCTGGATGGCCATGGCTCTTCTTACCGACTCTTCCGTAGGGGTTGTGATGGCCTCATCATAGGCATTCGTATGAAGTGAATTGCAGTTGTCAAATATGGCCCTCACTGCCTGCAGGGTGGTACGGATGTCATTGAACGCGATCTCCTGTGCATGCAGTGAACGGCCCGATGTCTGGATATGGTACTTCAGCTTCTGAGACCGCCTGTTGGCACCATACCTATTTTTCATGGCCGTGGACCAGATCCTTCGTGCTACCCGGCCTATTACCGTGTATTCCGGATCAAGTCCATTGGAGAAAAAGAAAGAGAGATTCGGAGCGAATTCATCTATCTTCATTCCCCTGGAAAGATAATATTCCACGTAAGTGAATCCGTTGGCAAGTGTATAAGCCAGCTGAGTAATCGGATTTGCCCCGGCTTCGGCAATATGATAGCCCGAGATGCTGACAGAGTAGAAGTTCCGCACCCCGTTCTTAATAAAATATTCCTGTACATCGCCCATCAGTTTCAGGGAGAAATTGATGGAGAAGATGCAGGTATTCTGTGCCTGGTCCTCCTTTAGAATATCGGACTGGACGGTACCCCTGACACTTGCAATAGTACTTGCTCTGATTCTGCGGTACACTTTCTCGGGAAGCACCTGGTCGCCGGTAATACCCAGCATGGCCAGGCCAAAGCCGTTGTTGGTATCCGGGAGCTTCCCCTGGTAGGCCGGCCTTGCCAATCCCCTCCTGTCATAAATGGATTTCAGTTTTGCTTCAAGCTCCTTTTCAAGCCCGTGCTTCCTGATGTAAAGCTCGCACTGCTGGTCGATGGCCACATTCATAAAGTAGCCTGCCATGATTGGTGCCGGACCGTTGATGGTCATGGAAACGGAGGTGGCAGGATCCAGCAGGTTAAAACCTGAATAGAGTTTCTTGGCATCATCCAGGCAGGCAATAGAGACTCCGGAATTACCAATTTTACCGTATATATCGGGCCACCGGTCGGGATCAGCACCGTAAAGGGTCAGCGAATCGAATGCAGTGGACAACCTAATGGCCTTCATCCCGGCCGAGAGGTAATGGAACCTGCGGTTGGTGCGTTCAGGTCCGCCCTCGCCCGCAAACATCCTTGTGGGATCCTCCTGTTCACGTTTGAAAGGAAACACCCCTGCGGTGAAAGGAAATTCCCCGGGCACATTCTCCTTCAGGTTCCACCGAAGGATATCTCCCCAGCCTGTAAAGGCAGGGAAGGTGATCTTCGGGATGCGAAGGTGCGACATCGACTCCGAATAGGTCTGAACACTCACCTCCTGTCCCCTTACTTCATAAGTAAAGGTCTCCTGTTGATACCGCTTTTTCCGGGCAGGCCATTTTTTAAGGATCTCCTGGTTCTTCCGTTCAAGTTTGCCCTGTTGCTTTTTATACTGAGCCTCCAGCTGAGGGATGACCGCTTCGTCCTTGTTTTTCCTGACGATCTCTATGGAAAGCTTTAGGGCCTGAAGCCCGGTTGCAATTTCAGCCTGCTGCTCGATCCTCTGGTTCCGGGTCCTGATCTCCTCGGAAATTTCCGAAAGGTAGCGGATCCTGTGTTTTGGAATGATCTCGGTCCTCCTATAGTTGACCGGCTTCTCACTACCTTGTGAGCCAGGAATTTCGTCGACACCTTGCCCGGGAACCTCTCCGCCTGGCAGCTTAGGTATCTTGCCCAGAAGATCGTGGTAAAGACGTTCGGTTTCAGGATCCTTGAAATCGGAAGCTACGGTGGAATAGACCGGCATTTCTGAAATATCAAGATGAAACAGGGTGTGGTTTCTCTGGTATTGCTTACTCACCTCCCTGAGGGCATCTTCTGCCCCCGGTTTGTCTGATTTGTTGATGACCACCATCTCTGAATAATCGAGCATTCCAATCTTCTCCAGCTGGGTGGCAGCACCGTATTCCGGGGTCATCACATAAAGTGAAACATCACTGAATTCCTCAATTTCCGTGTCGGATTGCCCGATGCCCGAGGTCTCCAGAAAAATGAGGTTGAATCCGGCTCCCTTCAGGATACAGAGTGTGTTGCTGATATGTTCGGAGAGAGCGAGGTTGGCCCTCCGGGTGGCCATGGAACGCATGTATATCCTGTCATCCTTCAAGGTGTTCATCCTGATGCGGTCGCCAAGGAGGGCTCCCCCCGTCTTTCCCCGGGTGGGATCAACCGACACCACCGCTACCCTGTGAGATGGAAAATCGGCCAGGGTTAGGCGCAGCAACTCATCCACCAACGATGACTTCCCGGATCCACCTGGACCCGTAATACCAATTACCGGTGTCTGTTGGTTTCCGCAATCCATCTCGATCGATTCAAGGAGCTGTCGTACCTTTTCGGGATCGTTTTCAGCCTCTGTAATGAGCCGGGAGATGGTCCCTGTCTCTCCTTTCCGGATGGATTGTCTGGATGGAAGCCCATTGTCTTCCAGCTTGAAATCACAGGCCCTGACCACCTCGTTGATCATTCCCTGGAGCCCCAACTTTCTGCCGTCATCGGGAGTGAATATCCTGACTATCTTGTTGGATGCAAGGTGTTCAATCTCCGCGGGCAGGATCACTCCACCACCACCACCGAATATCTTAATTTGCGTTCCACCGTTTTCATCGAGCAGCTTTCGCATAAAGGTGAAGAACTCAATATGCCCGCCCTGGTATGAGGTGACCGCAATACCCTGTACATCTTCCTGTAAGGCACAGTTCACAATTTCCTTCACGGACCGGTTATGACCCAGGTGTATAACCTCCACGCCGGTTGACTGCAATATGCGACGCATGATGTTAATGGCTGCATCGTGACCGTCGAACAGTGAGGCTGCTGTAACCATCCTGATGTGGTTCTCAGGCTGGTAGATCTCCATCTTGCTCATCTCACCCTAATCCTTTATTAAATCCCTTGAAATGATGATCCTCATAATCTCCGATGTTCCTTCATATATCTCCGTCAGCTTGGCGTCACGCATCATCCTTTCTACATGGTACTCCTTCACATACCCGTATCCTCCATGGATCTGTACTGCTTGCGTAGTCACCCACATTGCTGCTTCCGAAGCAAAGACTTTGGCCACGGCACTGGCCGTGGAATAGGATTTTCCCTGATCCCTGAGCCAGGCTGCTTTCAGGCTAAGATCGCGGGATGCCTCCACCTTTATTGCCATATCGGCCAGCATGAAAGCAATGGCCTGGTGGTTTGCTATTTCAGTACCGAATGCTTTTCGTTCTTTAGAATATTTCACTGAACGTTCCATTGCACCCGAGGCCAGTCCCAGTGCCTGGGCAGCAATCCCTATCCTTCCCCCGTCAAGGGTTTTCATGGCGAACTTGAATCCAAATCCATCGGCTCCCAACCTGTTTTCCACGGGTACCTTCACATCTGTAAACATGACAGATACGGTATCAGAACTTCTCATTCCCATCTTGTTTTCATGGGGAGCCACCGATACACCCGGAGTATCCCTCTCGACGATAAAGGTGTTGATCCCCCGGTGGCCCTTTTCCTTGTCTGTCTGTGCCATCACCAGGTAAACGCTTGCTTTGCTGCCATTGGTGATCCAGTTCTTTGTTCCGTTCAGGAGGTAATGGTCGCCTGTGACCGGGGCTGTGGTACGTTGACTTGTCGCATCAGATCCTGCTTCAGGTTCGGAAAGGAGAAATGCCCCTGTGATTTCCCCTCTTGCCAGGGGTTTCAGGTATTTCTCTTTTTGCTCTTCATTTCCATATTCCTCCAGTCCCCAGCAAACCAGGGAGTTATTCACCGACATGATCACCCCCACAGAGGCATCCACCTTACATATCTCTTCCAGTGCAAGCACATAGGATACGGTATCCATCCCGGCACCATCATATTTGGGGTCGACCATCATTCCCATAAAGCCGAGATCAGCAAGATTCTTGATGTGCCTGTCAGGATATTCTTGCTTTTCGTCCCTCTCGATCACATCCTGGCTTAGTTCCCTTGTGGCATAATCACGCGCTGACTGACGGATCATGATCTGTTCTTCTGTAAATTCTAAATCCATGTTTTTCAGGTTATTTTTTTGTACACAATTGACACTGCAGTCTTATCGTCTCCTCCCATATTCATGCTGAGTCCATAGGGCTGTTCAGCTGGAATATTAATCTGGGCCTGCCCGGCTTTCCCGCATAACTGTTCCCAGATTGTGACGGCCATATGCACCCCGGTGGCTCCCGTAGGATGTCCCCATCCAATAAGGCCCCCGGTGGTATTGAAGGGGATCTTTCCATCCCTTGAGGTATGTCCCTCAAGCACGAAATCGGTACCCTTCCCTTTTTCCGCCAAACCCAGTGCTTCCACACCCAGGATCCCGGCAATGGTAAAACAATCATGGGTTTCCACCGTGGCCAGGTCCTCGATAGTGATCCCTGCCGCACCCATGGCTCTTGAGGCTGCTGTTTTTATGGTGGAAAGCTCCAGGGGATCGGTGGGTGGAAGGGTGATATCTTCAACCGCATGACCGAATCCGGATATTTCAACAGCGTCGGCCGAATCGATACCTGTTCTGTGAAGCCCCTCTTCTGAAAGAATGGCAATGGCAGAGGCACCATCGGAAACTTTGGAGCAATCCATCACATTCAGACAGGGTGTGAAGCTCTTTGCATCGGGCTCGGTCATGCCCAGGGCCTCAAGGTCTTCCGTGGAGTTCGCATATTCCTGTGCAGTGGTGCACAACCGTGCATTTTCTATGGCATTCCGGTACCACCGGGCCAGGGCCAGGCGGGTTTTCTCCTTCCCCCATGCATCATTATAAGCTTGTGTCCGGTCGCTGAATTGGCCTGGAAAAAAGAAAGCGTGCCCCTGTTTCCGGTTGGGGAACCAACCTGCGAGGGCCAGGAAATCTGCTCCGTAAACGGCCTTGACCGAGTTCTGTACCTCGATACCCAGAGCGAGTACTACGTCGGCCGTTCCGGCCAGTACAGAACGGATCCCGGAAAGAAGCGCCAGACCTCCCGAAGCACAGGCTCCCTCTACCCGGGTGGCCGGTTTAAACCTGAGATTTTTATCGATCATGGGAAAGAATGCATTCAGGTGTGCCTGGCGCACAAAACGCCCGGCCATGAAATTACCCACCACACATTCGTCCACATGTGAACCGCCCCCTATCATAGCGAGGGTCCCCTGACCAGCTTCCCTGAAATAATCTTCCAGCCCGGGACGTGGCTTTTTGGGGTGAAACTCTTTCCTGCCGGTCCCCATCGAAATGGTGTTGTACCCAGCTGTCATATATACTTTCCGCCTCATAGTTCCTTTTTTAGTTGAAATATTCATTGATGGGTCCGTATGCATGGAAGAATCCGGTGAGCAGAACCGTATTTACATCCTTTTCGGAATCTGCTACACTCATATCTACCAGTAGCTGGCCGATCTTTCCCGAATTTTCCCCATAGTCAACTGCCATCCGTGCCCCGGCTGAATTCAGAGCCCTCAGGTTGCTGAAATAAGATTCGAGCTTTTCACCCTTCAAAGGATCACGAATGATCTCCTTCCAGGGAGTGTGTCCTGCCGGGAACGAACCAAGGATGGTTGTAGTTGCAGATTCCACCTTATCCACCAGTATATACTTCCTGGTACCGGGATCATATACACCATTTATCTTTCCCTTCTCATAAGAAAAAATACCATCCTTCTGCGATCCGTTAGGATGCTGTCCTCCCCTTACTCCCTGTTCAAGTAAACGGTCGATCAGTTCACAATGAAGGCTCTCTCTCTCCATGTGCGGATCCATGACCTTCATGATATTCTGGCACACATCCAGTCCCACATAATCGGTGAGCTGAAAAATTCCCATGGGACGCACCATCCACTCCCTGGTCACAAGATCTACCATGTATAGTGCCTGGTGGAGGGGGTGGTCATTAGCTAGTTTTTCAGCCTGTTCTGCTCCGAAGAGGATTTCCCGCATGAAATGTCCGTTCCCGATAAATCCTGCGATATCCTTTGCGGGGACCACCTTTTTGTGGAGCGCACCGGCCAATTGATGGGAAAACTCTTTCAGGTGGGGATCTGTTCCTTCTCCAGTGATCAATTCCACCAGTTTCTGAACGGCGGGAGGATTGTAAAAGTGGAACCCGATGATCCGGCCGTTCAGTCCCGCAGCTTCATCCAGCTCCCTGATGGGAATGCTGGAGGTATTGGTCAGGTACCAGGTCTTGCCATCACCATGTTCCTCGATCTCCCTGATCAGTTTTACCTTCAGCCCGGGATTTTCGCTTACCGCTTCAAAGACCAGGGTGGAGCCTTTTGCGGCATCCATGGATGTGGATGTCTCCACAATCTTCATCACATCGGAAATATATCGCTCTATGATCTCCCAGTTTTCAATCAGGTCGTCCCGGTCATCATACCACTGGCGAAGCTGTACGATCTGCTTTTCCGCCACCCGGCGAACCTGTGTCCTCAAATAATCCCTGACTCCCCGAAGGGCCTCCGCGGAGACATCCAGTGCAATAAGCTGAAAGGGCTGCCCTCCTTTTCCATGGGCAAGGGCTAAGTTGCAAATCTCTGTTGCTATGAGCTGGAGAATTCCGCCTCCCATTTTACCCCCTGCTCCAAGCACGGTTACTTTCCGAAATCTGTCTGTATACTTCATCTGCTAAAAAATTTCCAGTTACCAGCTTGGTTTTCTCTTTTCGATAAATGCCCGCATGCCCTCCTTAGCCTGACCGCCGAATAGACTGGAGAAGTTGCCCCTTTCGAGATTCATGCCTTCAGAGGGGGGAAGTGCGGCGGATGCCCTGGCGATCGATTTAACAAGTTGCAGGGAATCTGATCCTGCCCGGTTCATAATGGTCGCAATCTCCATGGCACGGGGCAGCAAATCATCGGTCCCGGTAAGCTCCTGAACCAGTCCCGACCTGAGTGCAGCGTCTGCATCTACCTGGATCCCTGTCGTTAGCATATAGAGAGCCTGTCCCATCCCTGTAAGCCGTGAAAGTCGATGGGTGGCCCCGAACCCGGGAATCAGCCCCAGGCTTACCTCGGGTTGTCCGAATTTGGCCTTTTCCGAAGCCAGCCTGATGTCGCACGCCAGGCACAGCTCACATCCGCCTCCCAGGGCATATCCGTTCACAGCCGCAATCACTGGATATTTCCAATCTTCCAGCCTGCGAAAGGTGTCCTGGCCTTTCATGGAATATGCTTTAGCCTGCTCAACCGACATTCCTGACATCTCTTTGATATCAGCTCCGGCGGCAAAGGC
>JAGLPR010000208.1 GCA_023137255.1 Bacteroidales bacterium
TGTGGAGCAGCACCTCCTGTTTCTTCTTCTCGGCCAGGTCACCAATGACATCGGCTGCATCGTCCGACTCCATGTGGTCGATAAACTGGCTGGCGATTACATCCGAGGGCAGGGCCTCAAGGAATTTCTCGCGATCGTCCTCCTCCAGCTCCACCAATACATCGGATGCCTTCTCCGGGTCGAGAAGCAGGAAAAGGTAGGTGGCCTCTTCCTTGGAGAGATTCTCGTAAATTTCGGCAATATCAGCAGAGTGCAGTTGTTCCAGTTTTTCAATGGCTGCCTTGTCATTCCTGACTTCGATGATCTTTCTTAGTTCACTGATATACTCACGGGTCAGTTCTCTGCTCATGGCCTTGAGATTTGGAGATTGCCTTATTTATTTGCCGTTTGTTGCGTTTCAACCCACTGAGTCAATTCGATAAATCCGGAAACATCCAGTTGTTCAGGACGTAAGGACAGGAGTTCGAAATCGCTGTCCAAATTTAGTAAAATAGATTTGATTGAGTTTCTGATCATTTTCCTTCGCTGGTTGAAAGTTGTTTTCACCACCCTGTGAAAGAGTTTTTCGTCGCAGGGAAGCTTAACGGTACTGTTCCTGGTGAGCCTGATCACTCCCGAGGTGACCCTGGGGGGCGGGAAGAAGGAGCCCGGTTTTACTGTGAACAGGCCTTCGATATCGTAATAGGCCTGTAGAAGCACGCTGAGTATGCCATACTCTTTGTTCCCGGCCGGAGAGGCGATCCTGTCGGCAACTTCTTTTTGAATCATGCAGACCACGGATGGTATTTGTTGCCGGTACTCAAGTACCTTGAAAAATATCTGGCTGGAGATGTTATAGGGAAAGTTGCCAATGATATGAAAGGAGCCGGAAACATATTCATCCAGATCCATTTTAAGAAAGTCTTTTTCGATGATCTTATCCTCGAGCACCGGCCAAAGCTGCTTCAGGTAGGCAATGGATTCGGTGTCGATCTCCACCGGCAGCAGGTGGATCTCTTTCTCCAGCAAGGGGCCGGTAAGCACACCGGTGCCCGGACCTATCTCGATCACGGTGTCGCCTGGACCGGGTTTCAATGCATCAACTATCCTTCCGGCTATGGAGGGATCGGTCAGGAAATGCTGACCCAGATGTTTTTTGGGACGTACCATTGGTATCCAAAGTTAAAATGATTTAGGTATTTTTGGAACTCAAACAGGCCAATGTCATGATCAAACTCAAAAATCCATACGCAGAATTCCAGGGATACAGCTGTTTTGGCTGCAGTCCAACCAATCCTTACGGACTTCAGATGGAGTTTTTCAAGGAGGAGGAGGAAATTGTATGTAAGTGGAATCCCGACGATCATTTCCAGGGTTTTCACGACATCCTTCATGGAGGAATCCAGTCCACCATGATGGATGAGATAGCCAGCTGGGTGGTTTTCGTCATCCTTGATACTGCGGGGGTTACCTACCAGCTGACTACGCGGTTCCGCAAGCCGGTCTATATCTCCAAAGGGACCATCACCATACGTGCAAAGCTGGTCAAACAGGAGAAGAGGATTGCTGAAATCGAGGCCAGTCTGTATGACGGAGGAGACAAATTATGTTCGGAGAGCCTGTTGAATTATTTTGTTATGCCACGCGAAAAAGCGGTCAATGAGCTGCACTTTCCGGGAAAAGATGCTTTTTTAAAGTAGGGTGAAAATGAAATATGATTTCGATACAGTAATTGACAGAAAAGGAACCAACAGTGTGAAGTATGACCTGGCCGGAAAGTTATTCGGCGATTCCGAGGTCCTTCCCATGTGGGTGGCCGATATGGATTTTCCGGTAGCAGATTTTATCCTTGAGGCGATTGCCGAACGGATCAAACACCCGGTGCTGGGGTACACTTTCCGTTCGGATGGATTTTCATCAGCCGTGGCCTCCTGGATGCAGCGCAGACATGGCTGGGCAGTGGAACACGGTGCCATCTGTTACAGTCCGGGCATTGTACCTGCTCTCAATATGTGTGTGATGGAGTTTTCTGAGCCGGGCGACCGGATCGTGGTACAGCCCCCGGTCTACTTCCCGTTCTTTACGGCAGTGACCAATCATGGAAGGGAGCTGGTATACAACCAGCTGACGAAAAAGGAGGGAGGCTATGAGATGGATTTTGACCACCTGGAGACCACATTTCGCGAAGGGGCCAGGATCTTTTTCCTGTGTCACCCGCACAATCCGGTGGGAAGGGTATGGTCGAGGGGGGAGCTTGAGCAACTTGCTGGTTTATGCATCAAATATAAGGTGATGGTGATCAGCGATGAGATCCACTCCGACCTGCTGCTATTCGGAAACCGGCATATTCCTTTTGCATCCCTGGGAAAAGAGGTGGCCGATCTGACCCTGACCTGCATGGCGCCCAGCAAAACTTTCAATCTGGCGGGGCTCTATACTTCGGTGGTAATTGCCACCAACCCGACAGTGAGAAAGCGGTATGAAAGGATTCTTGATGTGGTTCATGTGGGAGGGGACAATATCCTTGGCCAGGTGGCCCTTGAGGCGGCCTATACACATGGTCATGACTGGCTCGACCAGTTGCTGACCTACCTGGAAACCAATTATAAACTTCTATGTAAGCGTTTACAGGAGGGGGCACCGGAGATTGTGATTTCACCCTTACAGGCCACCTACCTAAGCTGGCTCGATTTCTCATTTCTTGGACTGGATGAGAAGGAGCTCAGGGATTTTATCATTCAGCGGGCCAGACTCGGTCTGAATGACGGACCCATGTTTGGTCCGGGAGGTAAGCAACACCAGCGGCTCAATATTGCTACACCCTCGAAGGTCCTCATGGAGGGGGCCGATCGAATGGTCGCAGCCGTGCAAGGGGCCAGGTAATCTTTTTGTATCTTTAATGGCTTAAGGGAACGATTAAGCATTTGTTGATGAAGGTCAGGTTTTCTTTTACATTCAAAATCCTGTTGCCATACCTGGCACTCGCAGCCATTTTTTTCCTGATATTCCTGAATGAATTGCAGCAGGGAGGCACCCTGGTTGCCTGGCTTGCCGGTGCAGGTGTGGTGTTATCGTTTCTTTTTGGGATCCTCCATAACCTGTGGTTGAAAAATCCGCTGAATAGAATCAGACAGCTGGTGGTTCAGCTTACCCGGGGGAACATGCCCGAATTTAAAGCTTCACAAACCGACGATGAGATAGGAGACCTGGAGAGAAGCCTGGAGAAACATGTTGGCAACCTCAGGGATATTGCAGCGTTCTCCAGGTCAATGTCCACAGGGGATTTTACCGGACGGTATGAGAAATTGAGCAAAGAGGATGAGCTGGGAGAAGCCCTCATCTCATTAAAAGGCAGCCTGATGGGATCGATGAAGGATTCAGAATCGCGGCGACGGGAAGAGGAGAATCGTACCTGGACCGCACAGGGCCTGGCTATGTTCAGCACTCTGTTCAGAGAGGTGGAAGATAACCTTGAAGAACTCTCGCAAGCCTTGATGAAGGAGCTCGTAAATTATACCGAGGCCGATGTGGGAATTCTCTTTATAGCGAGGAAAGAGGAGGATGGAAATGAACAGTTCCTGGAGGTTGGTGGCAGCTATGCTTTTGACAGGGAGAAATTCATTCACCGTTCGTTCAGGTTCGGAGAGGGCCTGACCGGCCGGGCCGCAGTAGAAAAGGAGCCGATTTACATAACCGATCTTCCCCCCGACTATATGAAGATCCGGTCCGGACTGGGTGAGGATGTACCCTCTTCCATTCTGCTTGTTCCGGTGATGCTGGATAACAATGTGCTGGGGGTGATCGAGCTTGCCTCCCTGGGGGAGATCCCTGCCCACCAGGTGGATTTTGTCCGCCAGCTTGCAGAAGCATTGGCCACCACCCTGGCCAAAGTGCAGGCCAACCTGCAGACGAAGATTCTTTTTGAGCAGACCAGGAAACAGGCTGAAGAACTCGCTTCCCAGGGGAAATGGGAAGCAAGAGAAGCAGCTTTGCTGAAAGAGATCGAATTGCTTCGAAAGGGATCGTCCTGATCCTGCCAGATCATTTTGTCAGCTCGGATCAAACACACAATGACAAAATGACATAGAAAAATAGCCCAAAAATGACAAAATGACAGTATTTTGAAACATTGTGTCCTTGGTACAGGGTTTGACATGTAAAGTTCAGTGATTAAAACTTAATATGAACAAAACAAATAGGAGGACTTAAACATGTTAGCAAGAATCAATAGAAACTATGTTCCCGCTTACTGGGATGATTTTTTCAACGACCGTTTTTTTAACAACTTCAACACATCACCCTGCCAGACCAATTCACCGGCAGTTAATGTTACAGAAGAGGAGAAAGGTTACCGGATTGAAGTAGCTGCTCCGGGAGTATCCAGGACAGATTTTAACATCGAGATTGAAGATGATGTGCTGACCATCTCCACTGAAAAGAAGGAGACTAAAAAAGATCAGCAGCCAAATTACCTGCGAAGGGAGTTCGACTACCATACCTTTAAGAGGAGCTTCCAGCTTCCTGAGACCATCGACCAGGAGAGCATCCAGGCCAGTCATGAAGCAGGAATTCTCACTTTAAACCTTCCTAAGCGGGAAGAGGTGGTACAGAAAGCACCGAAGCAGATTGAGGTAAAATAGTGCAATGCACTCTGATTAAGTGTAGGTAAGAGTTAGCTTAGTTTGGAAGTGGCAGGGGCCTTATCAGGTTCCTGCCTTTTTCTTGTGATTCATTTTTCCCCAGGTCATGATGATGACCCCAACGATGGTGATTAGTCCCCCGATAAGCTGTAAGATCTCCGGCAATATGGAGAGATAGATCATGGACCCCACCAGGACAAAGAGGCTCCTGGTTGCCTGGATGATCATGGTGCGTGAGGCTTCAATGTAGCGCAGGGCGGAATACTGGGCCAAACCTGTGAGGAATGGTCCCATCAGTGACCCGATAAGCATATTTATGGTGGCGCGGCCCGATATGACGAAACTCTCCTGCCGGACAATCATTGCAGCCATGGCAAATACAAACAGAAAGACCACCCTGTTCAGGGTCAGAATCCCGGGATGAATGTCCGTGATCCTGCTTTTGGCCGTTACAATGCTGATGGATGAAAATACTGATGAAACCAGGATCCAGCCCGAACCCGCTCCAAAAAACTCTGAGATCGTTGTGTCCCTGGTATAGGTAATCAGGATCACTCCTGCTATAGTCAGTATGATGCCCACTGCCTCCACACTGTTGAAACGCTCGCCCAGGAACCGGATCCCCAGCATGGTGACGAAGATAGGTGTCAGGTTAGAAAGGAAAGAGATGGTGGTGGGATTCTCTGCCAGCTGGATGGACAGGAACAACATGCTGGCTGCACCCAGTTCCAGGATGCCAATGATGACCAGTGTGATGTTGGAGGCCCTGCTCAGGCTGGGTATCTTTTTAATCATCCCGGTAACGACCAGGAACGGAAGGATCCATAGGAGGGCGAATCCGAACCAGTAGAACTGGAACTGGTAATAGTTTACCTCCAGCAATGCAGCTTTGGAGAAGACATATACATTGGCCATTCCAAGGGTGGCCAGGAATGCCAGAATCAATCCTTTGACAGTGGGATTGAGCTTGAAAAAAAAATCTTTCATGGGCGATAAAAAAACCGGGGTACTGTCCCGGTTCAATAACATTATATGTGTAAAAATGTTTACAGTCTGGACTTGATCCGGGCGGTCTCTTCTTCAAATCCGGGTTTCTCCAGCAGGGCAAACATGTTCTTTTTGTATGCCTCCACACCTGGTTGATTGAATGGATTGATGCCCAGCATGTATCCGCTGATACCGCAGGCATTCTCAAAGAAGTAGAGCAGTTGTCCGAGGTAAAAGGCATCGATGCGGGGGACCGAGATCCTGATGTTGGGAACACCACCATCGAGGTGGGCCAGTATGGTACCGAGCTCAGCCATTTTATTCACATGGTCGATGTTCTTTCCGGCAAGATAATTCAGCTGGTCCAGGTTGGCACGATCGCCGGGTATGGCTAACTGGTGGTCGCTGTTTTCCACACTGATTACAGTCTCGAAGAGCAATCTTTCACCCTCCTGGATGTACTGTCCCATGGAATGCAGATCGGACGAGTTATCCACAGAAGCCGGGAAGATGCCTAAGCCCTCTTTCCCTTCGCTTTCGCCATACAACTGCTTCCACCACTCCGATACATAGTGGAGCTTGTTCTGGTAGTTCACCAGAATCTCAATCTTTTTTCCTGAGCGGTAGAGGGCATTGCGTGTGGCAGCATAGAGTGCTGCCGGGTTCTCTTCAAAGGGAGTATCCGGACCGCAAATACGGTTCATCTCCCTGGCTCCGTTTACCAGTTGGCGGATATCCACTCCACAGATGGAGAGCGGAATCAGTCCCACCGGGGTAAATACAGAGAAGCGTCCTCCCACATTGTCGGGAATCACAAAACTGCGATAACCCTCATCCCCGGCCAGCTGACGCAGGGCTCCCTTGCTGGAGTCGGTCACTGCAATGATTCGTTCCCTGGACTCCTCTTTTCCCACCTTCTTCTCGAGGTGTTCCTTCAGTATGCGGAATGCGATGGCCGGTTCGGTGGTAGTTCCCGATTTGGAGATCACAACCACTGAATAGCTGTATTCCTCCAGCAGTTCCAGAAGTTCATGCATGTAGTCTTCGCCAATATTGTGGCCGGCAAAAAGCATATGGGGATGCTTCTGTTCCTTCTTCAGGTGGGAAAAATTGTGTGCAAGTGCATCGTTAACCGCACGGGCTCCAAGGTAGGATCCGCCTATTCCGACCACCACCAGCAGATCTGTTTTTCCCTTCAATGCCTCTGCCGCCTCCTCAATCTGGTCGAGCTGCCTGTCGGTAATCTCAGAAGGAAGGTGAAGCCATCCCAGAAAGTCCTTTCCTTCGCCGGTCCCGTTATAGAGGGTTTCCTGCGCCTTTGAGGTTTCACCAGCCATGTTCTTAATTTCATCGGGCGAAATAAAATCGTAAACCCTCGATATATCCAGTCTTATTTGTTCCATATCAGTTTTTCAAGTCACTATTCCTATTTTACTATAGCGCAAAAATAAATAAAAAACTTGTTTGAAACTCCATTTGATTCATGTAGGTTTTTTGGATTACTTTTCCATAAAATAGCGTAACATGACCGAAATAGAGAAACTGGACCGGATCGCCATTGATGTGAAGTCCCACAAACTGCTCAGGCAGCTGCTTCAGGAGAATCCCGAATTAGAGGAGATACTGCGAAATTCCAAAAATGAGACCGAAGTGGTTGTGGGGGTCAGGGAGTGGATCGGAAGGAGCCTGAAAGACAGAGACAATGCCTTCAGGTTTTACCACGCGAGGCATGCAAGCAGAGAGCTGTTCGACAAACTTGAATGGCGCGATTACGCCATTATCAGAATCCTGGATTACATCGACCATGCGGGTAAGGAGTATCCCGATCTGAACCTTCGTGGAGAGATCGCCGTGAGTAATCCCCTTCGCCTTATCTGGCTGGCAGTGAACAAGGGGACCGGTGGAGCCAAACCCGATTTTTTTATCGATATGATCATGTTGTTCCGTCAGCTCAGGGGGGAGAGTCAGCAACACTCCTTCTCTCTGGAGCAGGTTACTACCTGGATGGATCGATATCCCACCGGCCTCGATCCTCGCATCATACAGGTGAGGGAGGAGAACAAGCAGCGAATCATCAGGATACTGATGAAGCAGATTGAAACTGGAGAGGGAAAAAACTCCAGGTACTATTTTGAACCCAACCTCAATGATGAACAGAAACAGGAGCTTATGCAGAGGTGGTGGGAGGATCACAGGTTCCACCTCCGTTTTGCGGTACGTTCTCCCGGCTTGTTGAACGAGATGCTGGACCATTCGCTGGACCCCGATACCATGAAGATCCTGGAGGATGCCTATGATGCCGGTATTCCCTTCTTTGTAAATCCCTATTACCTCTCGTTGCTGCATGTGAGGGTTCCCTATTTTGCGGTGGGAGCCGACCTGGCCATTCGTCATTATATTCTTTACAGCAAACAACTTGTGAAGGAGTTTGGGAACATCGTTGCATGGGAGAAGGAGGACCAGGTAGAGCCAGGGAAACCCAATGCAGCAGGGTGGCTGTTGCCCGACGGGCACAACATGCACAGGCGCTATCCGGAAGTGGCCATTCTGATCCCCGATACCATGGGAAGGGCCTGCGGCGGATTGTGTTCATCGTGTCAGCGCCTATATGATTTTCAGGGCGGCCGACTCAATTTTAACCTCGAAAAACTGGCTCCGGGCGAAAAGTGGGGTGAGAAGCTGAAGAAGCTGATGAGCTATTTTGAAGAGGATGCCCAGTTGAGGGATATTCTGATTACAGGTGGTGACGGCTTGATGAGCTCAGACAAGTCGCTGCAACTCTTGCTGGATGAGATCTGTGAAATGGCTGTCAGAAAAGCTAAAAGGAATGAGTCACTTCCTGAGGGAGAAAAGCTGGCTGAACTTGTCAGGATCAGGATTGGGACACGCCTCCCGGTCTACCTGCCGCAGAGGATCACCCTGAACCTGGTAAAGATCCTGAAGGAGTTTAAGGAGAAGGCAGCAGCAGCTGGAATCAGGCAGTTTATTATCCAGACTCATTTTGAATCTCCCATGGAGGTGACCCCCCTCGCATCCATGGCCATCCAGCGCCTGATTGCCTCCGGGTGGACCATTACCAACCAGCTGGTGTTTACTTCGGCTGCTTCACGTCGGGGTCATTCGGCGAAATTGCGACAGGTTCTGAACGACATCGGGGTGTTACCCTACTACACCTTTACAGTGAAGGGGTATATGGAGAACAATGCCGGCTTTGCTCCCAACGCCAGGGTGGTACAGGAACAACTTGAAGAGAAGGTAGCCGGACAGATCGAAGAGAAGTATTACGAGACCATCAGGAAATTTCCGGAGGAGGCCACCATGATGGTGGAGAACATTGAAGCCCTCCGCAGGTTTGCCGGCTTGCCATTCCTGGCCACAGACAGAAATGTACTGAATCTCCCCGGAGTTGGTAAAAGCATGACATTCAGAATGATAGGAATAACCCGGTATGGCAGGAGGATTCTTGAATTTGACCATGATGAAACGCGTATTCACAGTCCCATCATCCATAAGATGGGCAAGGTAATTATCATCGAGTCAAAATCAATCCATGAGTACCTTCGTCAGATGGAGGAGTTGGGAGAGGATCGGGAGGATTATAACGGATTGTATGGCTACTCTCTGGGCCAGACCGAACACAGGATTCCTGTCTATGATTACCCGGAATATGCTTTTCAGACCACAGGAGCCATGACCAACCTGGAAATCTGAGTCAAAGGGTTTCAGATATTATTGGCTATCTTGTTCGCACACAGTAAATAAACCTATTTACCAATGAAGACTCTTCAACTTACCGTTGCCCTTATTGTTATTACTCTTCTGTCTTTACCCCTGCAGGCCCAGAAAACCGGGATGCAATCGATCACTCCCGGTGACCTGAAGATGCATATGCTGTTTCTTGCTTCTGATGAACTGGAAGGGAGGGATACGGGTGAACCCGGACTGCAGGTGGCAGCCAGGTACCTGGCTGTTCAGGCTGAGCACCTGGGACTTGTTCCGGCCGATGCAGATCAGGATTTTCTCCAGCCTTACATCATCCGGGAGAAAGCCTATGACCGGGAGAACAGCCATGTGACCATCACAATGGCCGATTCGGTATCGGTGGTAAACCGTCACTCATTCTATATTTTTCCTGCTCCCCAGGGGGACCTTACCGTCATTGAAGGAGAGGTGGTTTTTGCAGGTTATGGGATTAACGACGAGAAGAACAACTATAACGATTTCGAAAACATTGATATTACAGACAAGGTGGTTCTGATAATGAACCGGGCCCCAATGAATGAGGAGGGCACCGAAACGCAGTTTGACAATAACAAGTGGAGTAGTATGCAAAATTTCCAGTATAAGATGCAGTATATCTACTCCCAGGAACCCAGGGCCGTATTGATAGTTATGGATCCCAAATCGGGCATGCAGTCCATCGAAGATGTAAATCCGGCCATTGCAAAATACCTGTCAAAGTCGAGGAGCCTGAAGACAGAGGAGGAGGAGAGTACCGTGCAGGGCAAGCGTCCGGGGATGGTCCTGATCCATCGCAGCGTGGCTGATCAGTTGCTGGAGGCTTCAGGGAAAACACTGAAGGATCTTCAGCTTGAGATTGACCGGAACCTGGCACCACAATCCTTTTTACTGGAAGCATGCAAAGTGAAGATTGAATTGAATATGGCGACCACCGACCTGGTGGTATACAATGTCTTTGGACTGATCGAGGGGAGCGACCCGGTATTGAAAGATGAGGTGGTGATCTATACTGCACATTACGACCATTTGGGTACCGATGGGGAAGGAAGTGTGTTCAATGGTGCGGACGATAACGCTTCTGGTAGCGTGGCTCTGATCGAAATTGCAGAAGCTTTTATGAAGGAGAAGAAGCGTCCAAAAAGAAGCATCGGGATCCTCTGGGTATCGGCCGAGGAGATCGGATTGTTCGGGTCCCAGTATTTTGCCGACCATCCACTGGTTTCCTCTGAAAATATGGCAGCAGTAATCAACCTCGATATGCTGGGCCGGACAAAAACTGAAGAGGATGTGCAAAGCAAAAGGCATGGCTTGACCATCCAGGGGGGAGATTCAGTGAAGGTGATAGGCGGATTGCAGAGCAAGGTGCTGATGGATATCAACAAAAAGAGCCTTAATGAGATGGGACTGGTGGGGAATTATGAGTACAACGATACGCGTCATCCCGATCGCTATTTTTACCGAAGCGATCACATCAATTTTGCCAGGAAGGATATACCTGTGCTGTACTACACCACCGGAACCCACCGTGATTATCACATGTTGACAGATGTGGAGGAGCGCATTGACTATGATAAATTTCTGAAAATGACGCGCTTCTGTTACAAAGTAGGATTCAATGTGGCACAACACAGCGGCCCCATTAAGGTGGATAAGCCCATGTCGGGCTGGTAGTGAGGTACGCTACAGCGGTTTCAGGTAGATGTTCCTGAACTGCAGGGGCGATCCTTCAGACTGCAGGGCAATGTTGCCTTCGTTCATGGTCACCTCTGTGGCTGTATGCTGCAGAACTCCGTTCACGATGATCTCCAGATCTCCGTTGATTGAGGTAATGTCGTAGCTGTTCCATTCGCCGGGAGTCTTCTCACTGGGATCTTCGAATTTGGGAATGGACATGTAAAAACGCTCGTCAGAGATGACCAGGTAGGCTGAATCTTTTACTGTAACGCCTGCTCCTGCACCCATAAGGACGATGTCACCGGCTTTTTCATGCATCAACTGGCATTCTATGCAATGGGGAAAGATCCTGTCTTTGCCCTGCACGTGAATCAGCACCCCGCTATTGGTGGGTTCTCCGGGCCACCTCCACTCAAGATGAAGCTTGTAATTGCTGTATGATTCTTTAGTGCGGATGTATCCGAAAGGATCGCCCGAGGTATTTAAAACACCCTCTTCCACCCAGAATACATCGCCGGGATCCACATCGGGATTGCCGGTATAGATGCTCCAGTTGTCGAGGTTTTCCCCGTTAAACAATACGGTATGCTTTTCAGAGCCGCAGGAGAGTACCAGAAGCGTCATAAAAAGGAAGGCTGCAGATTTGAGTAATGTTTTCATGCTATGCGATTTCTTTGGATTGGAATAACTTTTATGATTGTTAATGTACAAAATATCTTAAACACTGCCGGATCTACAAAGGCCTGTACCGGTCCCTGTCGGCAAAAAGGTCCATCAGCCAGGTTTTGGTCTTAAAGAGCGCAGAGTGAAGCACGCCTTCAGGGATGAAGTAGTGGTCCCCTTTCCGGTAGGTCCTGGTCTCATCCCCGATGGTTAGCTCCATCTCCCCCTCAAATACAACACCCCACTGGGCCCCGTGTTTATGTTCAGCGACCCTCCCAATGGGTTCAATTTCGAAAAAAACAATCTGGTGATTTTGTGACTGGGAAAGCCAGCCCCTGACACCATCAAAGGGAATGTCTGCTTCTGGCAGATCTGAAATTACCTGCGGGTAAAACGGATTCATAGGAAAATCATTGGTTAATATAATTCAGGAATAAAAGTCTGGTCTGTAAGCGGGGGCCTCACATATCCCTCCATGGTGATTGGTTGAAGATTAATCTTTTTATGTTTAATCTCCTGGTAGGGGATCAGGGAGAGCAAATGCTCAATGGTGTTTAACCGGGCCTTTCGTTTGTTATCTGCGTTTACCACAAACCAGGGGGCTACTTTGGTATCAGTATAGGAGAACATCTCATCTTTGGCTTTGCTGTATTCGATCCATTTACTCCTCGATTCCAGATCCATTTCACTGAATTTCCATCTTTTTAATGGATCCTCAATTCTTTCCCTGAACCGTTTTTCCTGCACTTCATCACTGACAGAAAACCAGTACTTGATCAGGATGATCCCGGAATGGATCAGCATCTCTTCAAACCTGGGGCAGGAGCGAAGGAACTCCCAATACTCATCATCCGTACAGAAACCCATGACTCGTTCCACTCCGGCCCTGTTGTACCAGCTTCGGTCCATAAGTACAATCTCACCGGCTGAAGGTAAGTGGGCCACATAGCGTTGAAAATACCACTGGCCCTTTTCGCGTTCTGTGGGAACACCCAGTGCAACGACCCGGCAAATACGAGGATTCAGCCGTTGAGTGATCCGTTTGATCACTCCGCCTTTCCCGGCGGCATCCCGGCCTTCAAAAAGAACCACTACCTTCAGGTCCCTGGCCTTCACCCATTCGTGAAGTTTCACCAGTTCAAGTTGTAATCTTTCCAGCTCACTGAAGTAGAAGCTCTTCTTAAGTCTGGTTGGTTTTGAGTCCGTTCCGGATTTCTCAGACTTTTGTTGCTTTTGGGTTTTACTCATAACAGGGTGTGTTCTGAGTAAAAATAGAATAAAAATGGATATGATTCAATGGCATTGAATCCCGCTCGCGCATTCCCCGTTGCTTGCGGCGGGGTTAGCGAGCACAATACGGATAATAAATGGATCGAAGATTCCTCGCGGCTTGCCGCGAGGAGCTTCAATGCCATATGATCCCAATGTGCCGGAAACTATTTTGCCATGCGGGCTACATTGGTGACGGATGAAGCGATCAAAGCGGTATAATCATTCTGAAGCTGCAAAGCAGATTCAACAGATCCTTCCTGTGCCACCAGGGCGTTCAACCAATCATTCCCTTCGGGACTCCATACCCACTTATCGGTTGCTGGACTCTTATCCAGGTTCCAGGTAAGCACCAGATCATATTTTCCGGTCTCAAACCAGTGAATGACCGGTGTTGCAATACCGGCTGCCACCGAGGCAGATTCGAACTTTTTAATAAGTTGCCTGGCCGACTCTTCCGATCCGGGCTTATACTCCACCACGGTAACGGTGTGCCAGGAATAGCCAGAAGGGTCAGAAGGAATCGGCTCATCGGGGTGGGCAAACAGGCCAGCACCTATTAACATTGTGGAAATAAATAGTGCTAATTTCTTCATGATAATTGGGTTTCAGTTACCTGCTTCTATTTAGACCAAAATACATAGAATTGTTGGCTGCACCTGTTAAAATGAAGTTAAAAACATGTACCGGGTGATCTATGATTGGGAGGGAAAGTCGTTGGTTCCAAACAGACGGTCGCCAGCGTCGCCCAGACCGGGAAGGATGTATCCCATCTCGTTCAAGCCATCGTCCAGGGCAGCCAGGAAAACTACTACTTCGGGATGATCTTTCCTGATCCGCTCGACCCCCTCCGGGGCACCCACTATGCAAACCAGTTTCAGTTCAAATGCCCCTTCTTTTTTCAATGTGTCCAGGGTAGCGCTGGCACTTCCACCGGTGGCCAGCATGGGATCGAGGACTAGTACCACCGATTTTTTTATGCGGTAAGGGAATTTGGCATAATAGTTTATAGGATCAAGTGAGTCGTGGTCCCTCACCATTCCCACATGTCCGATTTTTGCCGTGGGGATCAGGCTGGTGATTCCGTCCACCATTCCCAGTCCGGCTCTCAGGACAGGAACAAGTACGATATCCCTGGCCAGCTCCCAGGTAATACAGGACATCAGCGGGGTTTCAGTCCTGATTTCCCTTAACTCTATATTCCTGGTGATCTCATAGGCCATCAGGCCGGCAATCTCATTTACATTTTCACGAAACTTCTTGGTCCCTGTGTTTTTATTTCTGAGCAGAGTCAGCTTGTGCTGGATAAGGGGATGGTTTACAATGTGATGCATAGGAGCTATTTATTAAATACCGATGGGTCTGTTTCGCGCTTCTCTCCACGGAACGCTGCCACAAAAGCCTGGTTGAATCCTGCACGCCTGCACTGAAGCCTGAAGCTGTTTGCATCCTGAACTGTTTCAAACTCCCCCACTGTAATCCTAAAAGCCCCCTTATAATAGTATTCGAAGGTATTATAACTGGTTCCTTCAATAAGCACCGAAGGGGTGCTGTTGGCATCTTTGCTCGATACAATTTGCACACGAAATACCACTTTCTCCGGATCGGGAGGTACATCCGGACTGACTGTCATGG
>JAGLPR010000209.1 GCA_023137255.1 Bacteroidales bacterium
CCTGGCAGGTTTTCAGGATGGGCGAAGCCATGTTGGGTTTCCAGCCCGGGTACTCTCCGCTCAGTTTCACCTCAGCATCGATGAGCTGGAATACAGCCGCAATTTTCCAGGCAGTAGCCTCCTTGGCACTGTCCACTGAAGAGCGTGTAAGGTTGAATGCTTCAAATTTCCCATCCTTCACGCTGGCAATGGCCAGGTTGTTGGAGGTCTCCACCAGTCCTTTCATAGACTGGCTCATCCGCTGCACTCCATTGGGACAGGCAAAGATGGCACGAATAAACTTTGCCTGGTCACTTACCGGAACCACCTTGGAGGGAGCCGTTGTCTTCTTACAGGTAAAAGAGAGATCGGGCTCGGTATCGGCAAACTCTTTGCGGTAGATCTTATGGTAACTGCCAACCAATGATTCGAAAGCATTTGCATTGGCAGAGGGCACCAGCACCACGGCATGTGATTCACGTGGAATGGCGTTGCGGAGATCCCCGCCTGTGGCTTCAGACAGCCTGATTTTCAGGTCCGATTCGGCCTGCATCAGGAAACGGAACAGTACCTTGTTGGCATTGGCCCTTCCCAGTGGAATATCAATCCCCGAGTGTCCTCCTTTCAATCCCTGTACATCGACCTGGTAAGCTTCATGCCCCGAAGGAACACTCTCTTCGGTATAGTTCTTAAATGCTACTACATCTATGCCGCCGGCACAACCCACATACAACTCCCCTTCATCCTCAGAGTCCATGTTGATCAGGATATCTCCATTAAGGATTCCGGATTTCAGACCAAAGGCGCCGGTCATACCGGTCTCCTCATCAATGGTAAAGAGTGCTTCCACCAAACCGTGCTTCAGGGTAGTGGATTCGAGCACTGCCATGGCAGCTGCCACACCTATTCCATTGTCTGCTCCCAGGGTGGTTCCATCGGCAGTGACCCAATCCCCGTCGATCAGAGTTTCAATGGGATCTTTTTCAAAATCAAAATCCTTGTCGCTGCTTTTCTGGGGGACCATGTCGAGGTGACCCTGCAGAACCACACCCTTGCGGTTTTCCATCCCCGGGGTGGCGGGTTTTTTAATAATCACATTACCCACCTCGTCCACGATCGTTTCGAGTCCGAGGTCCTCTCCGAACTTCTTCATATATTCAATGATGGCGGCCTCTTTCTTGGAGGGCCTTGGAATCTGTGTAAGGGCATAGAAATGTTTCCAAACCTCTACTGGTGCTAAATCTTTTATCGAACTCATTGTTTTTTCTTTTACATATTTATAGGCACATGGTTTCATCGCCATGATCAATGATGAAGAGTCCTGGTGCCCCTTTCTTTTCATTTTATTCAGGTTTTACTCCACTGGGAAGCTCCAGTCCGAATTTTTGCTTGGCATCGGCTCTTTTAAGCTGCAGGGCGAGGAAAATGGAGATCACTCCAAGGATCACCAGCATAAAGATGGGTACGGTATAGTCGTAGGCCATCTCCCCGGCACGAATTGTTTCCAGATCTTTTTTGTTGGCAAGATCCAGAACAGCCCCAATTCCCCAAAAGAAAAAGAGCAAACCATAATTCTGGATAGTGAACATAGTTGCATAAGCTGTTCCCAGTCTGCTCTCTTTAACAATCTTGGCAACGGAGGGCCACATGGCTGCAGGGATCAGTGAAAAAGCAACCCCCAGGCTAAGCAATCCAAAGTACCCAAGCACTTCGCTGTCAAACAGGGAGAGGGAGATATGGGCAAAGATGAGCAGGATTGATCCCAGGATCATCAATGATGCTGCCCTTCCTTTCTTATCTACGTAATTCCCAAAAATGGGTGTAAACAGAATGGTTCCCATGGGGATCAGACTGGCTGTCTTGGGCCCGTTTTGCAACCAGACAGAAAGTGTACTTCCCCAGAGTCCTTTTAAGAACAGAAAGAACAGTCCACCAATGATAACCAATGATGCCACTTTCCCTCCCATATTCTTAATCTTGGATGGGATCATGGAGAATCCAAGTCCGAAGAGGAAGAGCCCCAGAAAAATGGATACATTGCCAAGAGACTGACTGCCAAAGAGGCTGAAATATTCAGTACTAACCGGCAATTCGTAAGAAAATCCAAATTTATTTACCAGCAGGTCAGGTGCGTACTGTATAAACGGGAATACTGCCGAATAGAAGAAGACACAGAGCAAGGCTATGAATATAAATGACCTGTTCTTTAAAAGGGCGATCAGGTCGGAAAATTTAAACTCATCCTCAGAGGCTACTTCACCATTTGCGGCCATGATTGCTTTGTCCTGCTTATCCAGGGAGTAATCGAAAATAGTATAGACCAGGAAAACGATCAATGCGATGCCGATCAGGGTGGCGGCGAAAGCCACCGCAGGCGGAACACTGTTTCCACCAATGTCAATTGATAGCGCCAGCCCCATTGCCGATCCCAGTCGGCCAAAGCCCATATTGATAGCCATGGCCAGTGCCAGTTCGTATCCTTTGAACCATTTTACTACGGTTCGGGTAGCCACAACACAAGTGACCTCCAGTCCGGATCCAAACAGTACCCTGCCAATGATCATCATGGTCAACTGGGTATTGTGATCTTCACCAAAAAAGCCATTTGCAGCCAGCGCTGTTATTGAGGCTCCAACGGCAGCCAGGGCCCCAAATAACAAACCTGCCATTCGAACGCCCCATTTGTCAAGGACGATCCCTCCTATAATGATCATTCCAAATAGGTTGGCAATGGTAGTGAGGCCAATCAACCTTCCAAATTCTTCACTGGTGAAACCCATTTCGGACTCCATCAATCCCTTCAGTCCACCGAAGAAATCCTGGAACCAGTAGGTTGCAAATATGAGCATACTGATCAGTACCAGCATCAGCCAGCGCATGGGGGCCGAATCCCTTAGAGTTTTCTTAATCGCTTCCATTAATTATTTTTTTGGTTAAAGAATCTTGTTTGCAAAGCGAGCGTAAAATAATAAAAATTACATGGCTGTAAGGGTTTTATAAAACATAGTGAATAAGATCGGCGGCGTGTTATCCAATTAATTCCTATTTTCGTGGGCGGTGGTACATTGTTTGATGTAAGGTATATACTCGACATGCGACCAAATGGATAATTCAATCATAGAGATACAAATATGAAGAAGACACTATATATTCTTGCATTGATAATATTGGGAACGGGCGCAGCTTCAGCTCAGGAAGAGGTGAAATGGTACTCCATTGAAGAGGCCATTCAGCTGGCGAGCCAGGAACCCCGGGTAATGGTGATCGATGTCTATACCGACTGGTGCGGGTGGTGCAAACGGATGGATGCCAACACCTTTTCTGATCCCCAGGTGGCAGCTACCTTGAACAAACATTTCTACCCGGTCAAGCTGGATGCAGAGGGAAAAGAAGATATTGTCATTGGAGAGAGGACCTTTAAATTTGTGGCAAATGGACGCGGGGGGTATCACGAAATAGCTGCCATCGTAACCAAGGGCAGGTTGTCCTATCCCACCATCTCCTATGTGGATGCCCAGGGGAAAGTTTTGCAGGCAGCACCCGGTTATAAGACTCCGGAGCAGTTCAGGGTGTATCTTGAGTACTATTCTGGTGATATCTACAAGAACCAGACTTTTGAAGAATTTTCCTCACTGTATGCAGCCGGAGAGAAGCCGTTGATCGGTAGCCTTTAATACTTCCCCAGCATATTCTCCAGTTCACTTATTATCTCTTCCCTCAGGGACTTTGGTTCAATGATTCTGCCATCTTTTCCCAGGCTGAGGACCAATGATTTAAACTCATAGGTGGGGTGTACCCTGAAACTGAATATGACCTCTTCTTCGGTCTCCTCCTCAATGTTTTGTGAATCGTGCCACGGCTGTGTGATCAGGTACTGAGCCTGGGTTAGCTGGACAGCCAGGCGATTCAAAGGAGGTGTACCTTCCGGGGCAATGATCCCTATGGAGTGTTTGAAATACTTCTCTGCATCAAAACCAGGGGGAGCATACTTCACGCCCTCAGCAGCCTTCAGATCTCTGATGCGGTCCAGTGCATAGGTACGAACCTGCCCCTTGAATTCGTTGAGCCCCACCAGGTACCACCTGAATTCGTGCTCCTTCAGCAGGTATGGGTGTACCTCATTAAAATAGGGCTTATCCTCGTAGAATGGCAGGTAGTAGAGCCTGAGTACCTGTTTATTCTCAATGGCGTGGATAATGGGCTCAAGGTGCTGGGTGCCCTTGATCTCCGGGGCCTTTTTAAAGCTTATAAATCCCTGGTTTTGGTAAAGTTCATACAATCGCGCGATCAAGGAGTGTACCTCCAGGTTGTTTTTGGAGTAGGCCATGTGATTTGGTTTTGTATTAATCAAAAGTAGCAAATCCCCTTTAGATGCTTCATATGATTAGGGCAGCTTTGATCAGCCCCAAGAGAGAATATTTCTTATCTTGGATGCTTCATTAATCGAAAATAAGTAACTTTTGTCTCCTAAATGGGAGTAAAAATACGTGGCATAGATACTTCGGGTAAGTCAGGGGATGACAGCAGGAAAGGTAATTGCATATTGCAGATCTCCAATCGTGCCGGCAGCCGGCTCAATCTGGTGATCCACGGGACCGAAGTAAATGTGGTCCGTGCCATGATTATTCGCCGCAGGAAGCGTCTCAAACTGGCCAAGGGTACCTATGTGGTGGAGGTATGGCTCACCGAAGGGCGCATCCGCATTAACCCGGTAAACATTCCCCACATCAGCATCGAGAAGATCACCTCACGGAAAGATGTTGCTATACGTGGCAGGAAAATTGTAGCTGACTTCATCAATGAAAGGGCCAGGCTTGAAATTGACCGGGAACCCACCACAGGTGACCTGTAAATTCAATCAATAATTGAGGTTGGATGCCAGCAGGCGTTCTGCTTCTGAAACGGAGAGTTTTTTTCTCCGGGCGTAATCCTCCACCTGGTCTAAGCCGATTTTCCCCACAAAGAAGTACCTGGAAGCTGGATGGGCAAAGATCAGTCCGCTTACCGAAGCAGCAGGGACCATGGAATAATTCTCTGTAAGTGAGATTCCGTGCTTCTCTGCATCAAGGAGATTGAACAGCACCTCTTTTTCTGAGTGGTCGGGACAGGCAGGATAGCCATGGGCCGGCCTGATCCCGGAGTATTTTTCCCTGAACAGATCATCTGCCCCCAGTGACTCCTCAGGTGCATAACCCCAGCTGTTTTTCCGAATCTCCTGGTGCAGCAGTTCGGTGAAAGCCTCCGCAAGTCGGTCGGCCAGTGCTTTAAGCATGATAGCTGAATAGTCGTCATGGTCCGCTTCAAACTCCTTCAGTTTCTCTTCAATGCCTATCCCGGCAGTGACCGCAAAGGCTCCTATGTAGTCGGTAATTTCTGAATCGACCGGTGCCACAAAATCGGAGAGGCAGAGGTTGGGCTGGTTCTCCTTCACTGTCTGGTTCCTGAGGTTGGTGAAACGAGTTAGCTCCATGCCGGCAGATTTCTCATCATAAACTAAAATGTCATCGCCTTCGGCAGAGGCCGGGAAGATGCCATATATCGCATTGGCGGTGAGCCACTTCTCGGCAATGATCTTCTGCAACATCTCCTGTGCGTCCTCATACAGTTTACGGGCTTCCCTGCCATATTTCGGGTTTTCAAATATGTCGGGAAACTTCCCCTTCAGCTCCCAGGTGGTGAAAAAGAAGATCCAGTTGATGTATCTGCTGATCTCCTCCATAGAAAAATCTGAAAGGCTCTGTATACCAGGCTGATTGGGTTTGATTATGGTACCAGCCGGCCATACATTGCGGAGGCGGTTTATCCTGGCTTCCTTCAGCGAGAGGTATTTAATTTCACGGCCTGCTCCTGCATAGCTCTCTCTCAGTGCTTTGTAATCATCCCTGACCTCACTGGTAAAAGCTTTCCTCTGCTCGTCTGAAAGCAGGGAACTAACCACCGCCACGCTCTTGGAAGCATCCTTTACATGGATCGTTGGGTGACTGTATACTGGTTCTATCTTGACCGCTGTATGGATTTTTGAGGTGGTGGCCCCGCCAATCAGCAGAGGCTGTTTCATCCCGCGCCTCTCCATTTCGGAAGACACATGGATCATCTCTTCCAGTGAAGGAGTGATCAGTCCGGAGAGACCCACCACATCCACCTGCTGTTTTTGCGCTTCATCCAGGATTTTCTCTGTGGGTACCATCACGCCAAGATCGATGATCTCGTAGTTGTTGCATCCCAGCACCACCCCAACAATGTTTTTTCCGATGTCGTGTACATCGCCTTTGACCGTGGCAAGCAGTATCTTTCCTGCAAAGTGACTTTCGCCCGACTGGCCGCTTGCCTTCTCCTGCTCAATAAAGGGGAGGAGGGTGGCTACGGCCCGCTTCATCACCCGGGCGCTCTTGACCACCTGGGGAAGGAACATCTTGCCCTCTCCGAACAGGTCGCCCACCACATTCATGCCGTCCATCAGCGGGCCCTCAATGACCTTCAGTCCAAGTCTGTATTTCTGATGTGCTTCCAGGGCATCTGCTTCAATAAATTCTGTAAGTCCTTTGATCAGTGCATGTTTGATCCGTTCCTCTACAGCTTTGTCTCTCCAGAGATCCTTTCGCTCCTCCACCTTCTCTACCTGTTCCAGGGTGGCCGAGTATTCAATGATCCGTTCTGTGGCATCGGACCTCCGATTCAGCACCAGGTCCTCGGTGTACTCCAGTAACTGTTTCGGGATCTCGTCATAAACCTGCAGCATACCGGGATTCACAATACCCATGTCGAATCCCGCCTGGATGGCATGGTAGAGGAACACAGAGTGGATTGCCTCCCTCACCACATTGTTCCCTCGGAAAGAGAAGGAGAGGTTGCTGATTCCACCGCTTACCCGGGTTTCCGGCAGGTGCTC